>DATNQH010000328.1:0-19110 GCA_036704105.1 Leptolyngbyaceae cyanobacterium
ACAATTTCGTGAATTAACTCCCCAGCTGCTGCACCAACCATATGCGCGCCGAGAATTTCGCCATTGCGCCTGACGATAATTTTGGCAAATCCTGCTGTTGCAGCTTCTGCTTGGGCGCGATCGACTTCTGCAAATTCCTGCTTTATTATATAAATATCATTCCCGTAACGTTCTCTGGCTTCTTGTTCTGTTAACCCAACACGAGCAAGTTCTGGATCAGTGAATGTAGCCCAAGGAATGACGCGATCTTCTGCTTTGAAAATAGGCAAGAACAAAGCATTTTTCAACGCTACATTTGCTTGATATCCCGCTACATGAGTGAATTGATAGCCACCAATTACATCACCACAAGCGTAGATGCGAGGGTTTGATGTTTGAAGTTTGTTGTTAACTTCAATTCCCTTTTTGCCCATTTTCACCCCAGCCGCATCTAAATTTAGGGTTTCCACATTCGGCTGTCTTCCTGCTGCTACTAAAATTTCATCGGCAACGATTTTCTCGCCACCAGCCCAGATATATTTTTTATCATCAACTACTTCTACTTTCTCGGCTTTAGTGTTGAGTAAAAAGCGGATACCTTCGGATGTAAATTGTTGGTGGATGACTTCAACTGCTTCTGGATCTTCTTTGGGTAAAAGGCGATCGCGACTAGCAATAATTGTCACTTTTGTACCCAATCGAGAAAATGCTTGTCCTAACTCACATCCAATTGGCCCACCACCAATTATTGCTAGAGATTCTGGACGTTCAGTAATAGAAAAAACTTCTTCATTAGTAATATATCCTGCTGATTCCAAACCAGGAATAGGAAGTTTTGCAGGTCTAGAACCTGTGGCAATAATAAAAGCTCTAGCTTTTAGTTGGCGATTGTTAACTTCAAAAGTTTTGCGATCAATAAACTTACCACTACCGAAAATTACCTCTACACCTAGTCCTTCAAATCTTTCTGGCGAGTCGTGCGGTTGAATGGTGGAAATTACACCTTGAACGTGACCGATCGCTTTGGCAAAATCAATTTCAGGATCTTTGCAATATATCCCAAATCTATCAGCGTGTTTCACATCATAAGCGACGCGGGAAGCATGGATCAAAGATTTACTGGGAACGCAACCATACCAGAGACAATCACCACCAAGGCGATCGCGTTCTATCAATGCTACTTTCGCTTTGAGTGCCGCAGCTACACCAGCCGCAAGCAAACCAGCAGAACCGCCGCCTATTACTACTAGATCGTATTCAACTGCCATGATGATTACCTAATGAGGGAAAGTGCGATCGCTATTAATATCACCAAACATGGTTTCGTAATATTGATAGCTGAGCCGAATATTGAGATCGGATGATAGAACTTACATATTTTCTCATCGGTCTTACCATATACTCTAAAATTTGACATTAATCGCTGCTCATGCATTAATAGCCACTCATCTACGTAACTTACAAAAAAAGCTATGAGTGAAAACTCTTTTTTCGATGAGTCCACAGAACAGTCGCAGGTCAAGGCTACGATAGTTGCCAAATATTTTGGGGCATGGGCAAAGGTAATTATCCCCCAAGCTATGAAACGGGGGACAAAAATTGCTTACATTGATTTATTTTCTGGCCCTGGGCGCTACAAAGATGGTTCTAAGTCTACACCATTACTTATTTTGGAAAGCGCTATTGCTAATCCAGATATGGCACAGATGTTAATAACCATGTTTAACGATAAAGATTCAAATAATAGTCAATCGCTACAACTGGCAATCAATGCACTTCCAGATGTAAGTAGCTTAAGAAATAAACCAGTGGTTTTAAACATGGAGGTTGGAGACGAAATCGTTAAAGTATTTGAACGAATTCGGTTTGTTCCCACACTCTTTTTTATAGATCCTTGGGGTTATAAGGGCTTGTCAATCAGGCTGATCGGCTCAGTCATCATAAATTGGGGTTGTGATTGTATATTTTTTTTCAATTACAACCGGATTAATATGGGCTTGCATAACACAGTTGTAGAGCAACATATGAACTTCCTGTTCGGTAAAGAAAGAGCAGACAATCTTCGCAAGCAACTTGAATTGAAGCGTCCCCATGAAAAAGAGTTAATTATTTTGGAGGCTATTTGTCAGGCTCTCAAAGAAATAGGTGGAGAATATGTTTTGCCATTTTGCTTTAAAAACTCTGGAGGTAATCGTACGAGCCATCACCTTATTTTTGTATCCAAAAACGTTTTAGGATACTCAATAATGAAAGACATTATGGCAAAAGAAAGTTCAGGTACAGAACAAGGTGTTCCAACTTTTGAATATAATCCAGCTACGCTCAGCCAGCCTCTATTGTTCGAGCTTTCACGACCACTTAACGAGCTAGAAAATATGCTAATAGATGAATTTGCTAGTCAGACTCTAACGATGGTAGAGGTTTATAATCGACATCACGTTGGTAAACGCTATATCAAGAAAAACTACAAAGATGTTTTACTGAAGCTAGAGACTCAAGGAAGAATCACAGCTGAACCCTCTAAACGAAAGAAAGACACCTTTGCAGATAATGTGCTAGTCACTTTTCCGCCGAGGAAGTAAGACTTAAATCTGTTTTTCTTAACTTTTTAGTAGTTGCTACTGTATCGCCTCCCCACTGCTTCAGGTGTTGGTGCCATACTTCTGGCATTTCATCCCAGATTTGTCCATCAAGTAATCTACCAGCAGCTTTTGAGTGCAGTCCTCCCCATTGCTTGAAGAAGAACGCTACACCATATGCCTTGGCTTGATTTTGGAGATCGCGCACCCAATCTGCCTTAATTGAACGGTATTTGTGTCCAGATTCGCCTCCAACAATTATCCAGTCAATTCCTGTCAAATCAAGCCGTAATGAACCTAAAAGCGGTTCACAAGAGAGAAAGCGCACTGTAGCTGGAACCTGTCGCAGATAGTCAACACGATGAATATAGTCTTGATTCTCAACTGATACCCCTACCCAAACATTCTCATGCCAATCTAGTTGAGGAGCAAGCTCAAGTAAACGCTCATGACGCTTAGTCAGTATTTGATATATGTGCCAAGGGGTTTGACGAATTACACTAAAAACTTCCTGAAGGAACCAAATCGGTACTTGTTCGTGAAACAGATCGCTCATCGAGTTAACGAAGATGCGGCTCGGCTTGCGCCAGCGTAATGGTTCTTGCAATCTTTCTGGATGCAAGGTTAGAGCAAATCCGTTAGAGAAATTTTTAGGGAAACGCTTTGTAAGTGCTTCTGCATAACAGTGTATGCAGCCAGGACTCACCTTGTTGCAACCAGTGGTTGGGTTCCAGGTTTTGTCAGTCCACTCTATACCAGTTTTAGTGCTAGCCATATGGTGACTCTACCATTAGAACAACCATTTTTCCTTAGATGTCACAATCTGAGTATAATTCATTTGTACTGATAAAATTATTACTTCCTTTAATCGCTAAAGATTAACCATCTTATAACACTGACACTACCGATATTGGGATAACCTTAACCCAACCATACCCAAACGCGATCGCATTTCTTCACTCATCGCACAACAATATTAGCGATCGCCCTCTTTGCAGCCAAACACACCACAATCGGTAACTGCGGGTTGAACAGACATACCTGTGGAAAAACAAGCAACTTTAACACCTCTGGACATCAGATCGAATAAGGGTTTTAATGAGTCTATTCCCACTAGCGGGAAAATTAGTTGCAGGGAAAATGGTTACTGTCTATGGCATCATCTTTAGAGCCACCATACATCCATGACTTTACCCACTTCGAGCAGCACGTAGCCAGAATTTTTCATCGACATGGATGGACGGTTGTAACTCCCGAACAAAATCAGGTTGGCTACGATTTGGTTGTCAGCAAAGAAAACGTGATGTGTGCCGTCCAAGTAAAATGGCTTAAGAATAATGTCACTACGCCACAAATTTTAAAGTTTGCTGACTATTTAGATACCAAAGAAGGTCAACGGTTTAATTATGGTATTTTTATTACAACAAAAGATTATAGTGGCTCAGCCCGTGCCTTAATCAAATCCTGGGGTAAAGATACTAAATTTCGCTGTGGAATTGCGACGGAAGACAAGATTATTTGGGTGAATGGCGAACAAGACACGCCACCGCCTCAAACCCCAAAAGAAAAGATTTATTTTGGCGTTTTTACTTGCAAAGGCGGAGTAGGCAAAACAACAGTATCAGCACACTTAGCAGGTGCATTCGCTCTACAAGGATTTAGTGTGGCTCTGGTAGACTTAGATCCAGAACAAAATCTACAGAAGCTTGTAGGTGATGGAGTTTATGTTCCCAAACCTAAAGGTGTCGGTGCAAGCATTGAGGTATATGATGCCAAAGATTGGGAAGAAAATGCAGCCCGTGACTGTAAAATAGTAATTTGCGATTGCTCACCCGCCCTCGAACGCAATCCTAAAGAGCTTGTTGAGAAATTCGATTATTGCATCATTCCCACAACCTTAAATCCCCTTGGTTTAAATAAGCACGGTGTAGTAATTCAAGACACCGTACACAAAATTCGGGAAATTAATAAAACTGCTCATCTGTTTGTTTTAGTTAATAATTTTAAAGATCCAGGGATAAAACGCTTAAAATTACTAAAATCTGCTTTTTTAAATACTTATAACGAAATTAGCAAAACAGACGATAAGTTTCACTGCATCGATCCAGAAAAAGTTTGTATTCGCACTAGCGATCAACTTTATTACTGGGGTATTCATATCTTAGAAAATCCAGAAAACCCCTCTAGTGAATTAGCATTTGGGCTAATTGGCGGAAAATGTCATCCGCGCGATGATTTTATCAGCTTAGCTGATTATATCGAAAGAGAAGCTGGCATAGGAATTCTACGCGAGTAGCCTGGCAATGCCCACCATTCAAATATAAGCAGCTAGAAAAAACAGAATTAAAAGACAAAATGAGTTGAAACCCAAGCCTTTTTCTGATATAATTATTTCATAATATAAATCTGTAGTAAAATTTTAAAATTAAATATATTTCATTATTAACTAGTTAAATTGTATAATAAAACCGACTTAACAGCATATATAAAACCTGAAAAAATTTTATCTTTTTATTCGCTCGATCTGCAATCGTTTTTGAAGCTAATTATGAATTATGCTGCTTTGTCGGTCAATCGCTGGATTAATATGAATTATTTTATGTTATTTTGCAACAAAGGCTAAAATACCTACACGAATTATTTAGCTGAAATTGAGATCATAAACTCAAATGGCAGAATCCAACTACATTACAACTTTAGGGTTAATAGCGGGAGTACTGACAACGATCGCTTATTTGCCCCAACTAATCAAAACTTGGCAGACAAAATCAGCCCACGATTTATCTTGGAGTATGCTGATTGTTCTGTGTACGGGGATTATTTTATGGCTAGTATATGGCTTCTATATCCAAAATATTCCTATTATTGCAGCCAACATCGTCACCTTTGTTTTTACCTCAATGATTCTGGTGCTGAAGATTAAATATAAACAGGAGTCAGAAGTAGGGGAAAGAATGAAGGATGAAGGCTAAAGGATGAAGTAGCAATTTTACACTTCTCTAGCTACTAGCCACTTGTTTTAGCATTACTACCAGTGCAGCTACACCTAAAGCTGTCATCAATCCTGCTGGCATAAATTTGCGGGTTTTAGCTAAGCGGAGTGCAAACACAATTATCAGCGCAATTGTCACAACGATCGCTAAAATTAGCCCCAAACCTTGCCCCTGTAATTGCATTACTCCAGCGATAATTAGTAACAAGCCGCTGATGATACCAGAAATCAGCGATGCTTTACTTTTCGCTTGAACGTAGCCAATAATACCACCAACGATAGCTAAGACACCATAAGCGATCGCGGCTACAACACCCAGATTCATTAAATTAAGCTTTGGTTCAGTCTTTATATACTAAAGCATTTAATCAATCGGGAAAATGTATCTTTTTGTATCTAAACGGCTATTTTAGCCAAAAAATGCGAAATATTTTCAGCAACTCCGGTAGCTAAACCGTCAGAAATTTATTGTCAATTATTTTCATTTATTGGTGACAGCGCTATCAGTACCAACCATAATGAATTTCTCTGATTCAGTTTCCAGCGGCTCCACGCTTTGAGCCGGAAAATGTTTATTGATCGTTTCTGGAATTTGCCCTGCTTGAATGCGACTATAACGAGTTTTGTCTGGCATGATCACATTTGGCCCTGCCTTACACTGTTTGAGACAGCCAGTACCTTTAATTGTTACTTCGTTTTCTAAACCGCGAGCGCTTAAAGCTGCTTGCAAAGCTTGACAAACTTCTTTTCCACCGCGTTTCATGCAATCTGACTTTTGACACACCAAAATATTGGCTTTAGCTTTATCTTTATCTGGTTTTGGTGTGGATATAACAGGTTTTTTAGCTGGTGTATTAACAGTATTAATTACTCGCTCAGCTTTCAATTTCAAAGTCCCTTTTTTTGGGTTAAACTTCTTTTCCCCAAAAATCTGCACCCAATCTCCAGGCTGCAATTCCAACTCAAAGGAAGAACGTAAGTACTTGGCAAGTTTAATGCAGTATACACCTTCAGCATTCTTCAGTTGGAGATATTTGCGTTTATAGCCATCTTCAAACTCAAATCTCAGAAACTCTCCTTCCAAGTTAAAAGCTGATTCTCTGCCAAAATCCAACTTACCCATCTTCCTATTACCTCCTTTCTATTACCTTTGAATCGAAATACAACTAGCGCTGCTGGTGATGTTGCCAGCAGCGCTTTAGCCAGTAAATCAAGTCTTGCCGAGATTCAGTAAATTGCTTTGAAACACTCCACAACTGAATCGCCGCCGTCGCACTTGTAATCTCAACCATCAATGGTTGCTCTGTGGCGCAATCACAAGGAATATCTAGTTCTTGTAAGCGGTAATAAACTAGCCATCGATCTGTCCAATTAACATCAACTACCTCTCTGACTTCTGATTGACAACCCGTCGGTTTCAAAACAATTTCCTCCGAAGCTGAAACAAACTCGCATTAGACTTTCGGGCTGCAACTCTCAGTATTGATAAATTTTGAGAGCTTAGCATCTACCACATAGCATAAACATACTTGAGCCTAAATGCAAATGATTCTCATAAAATTTGCTATAAATTCGCATTAGTAGCAAACACTCAGGCAGCAGGTAGACTGGGAAGCACGCGATCGCGTTTCTTAATGCTGTTTGGGAGGATTGATTTTTAAAGAGATAATGAAGATGGATTCGACCAGTCAGCAAATATAGAACTGCCAAAAAGAGAGGAGAATCATGTCAGAAGCTACTTTATTACGCAACTTTGGGCAGGTATATGACAATCCAATCCTGCTGGATAAAAGCGTTACCACGCCTGTCTGTGAAGGACTAAATAGTGCTTTAGCCAGTTTCCAAGGCTTGTACCTGCAATATCAAAAGCATCATTTTGTAGTTGAAGGTGCAGAATTTTATATGCTGCACGAGTATTTCGGTGAAAGTTACGAACAAGTTCAGCAACACGTCCATGACATTGGCGAACGCTTGGATGGACTAGGGGGCGTTCCAGCAGCTAGCTTTAGGAAACTAGCCGAATTATCCTGCTTCGAGCAGGAAGAGGATGGCGTTTTTTCCTGTCGCCAAATGGTCGAACACGACTTGGCAGCAGAACAAGCAGTAATTAGCCTAATCCGTCGCCAAGCTGCACAAGCAGAAAGTCTGGGCGATCGCGCCACTCGCTATCTATACGAAACAATCCTGCTCAAAACCGAGGAAAGAGCATACCATCTCGGTCACTTCCTTGCTCATGACAGCTTGACTCTGGGATTCATGGGGAACGGCAGACACTAAAAAGGATGAAGTGTAAAGTGTGAAGGATGTACGCTGCGCGTACATCCTTCACACTTTTTCTGAAGAAGTTGCTAAATAGACATCAAAACTCGCGGGTAAAGACGCTTACAATTGATCGCGGTTTGATTTCTCGTACTTCAAATTAAAGACTATGCCCCGCCGCGACGATCTCCGCAAAATCCTGTTACTTGGTTCTGGTCCAATTGTAATTGGGCAAGCCAGCGAGTTTGACTACTCAGGTACTCAAGCCTGTAAAGCCCTGCGAGAAGAAGGCTATGAGGTGGTGCTGGTTAATTCTAATCCAGCAACAATCATGACCGATCCGGAAACGGCAGACCGAACTTATATTGAACCACTCACACCGGAATTGGTCGAAAAGGTGATCGAAAAGGAACGACCAGATGCACTGCTACCAACAATGGGAGGGCAAACAGCACTTAACATTGCTGTGGCTTTGGCAAAAAATGGGGTTTTAGATAAGTATGGCGTTGAGCTAATTGGAGCGAAGTTACCAGCGATTGAGAAAGCCGAAGACAGGAAACTGTTTAATGACGCGATGGCAAAAATCGGGGTCAAGATGTGTCCAAGCGGTACAGCCTCCACTTTAGAAGAATCAAAGGCGATCGCGCTTCAAATTGGTTCATATCCCCTGATTATTCGCCCAGCTTTCACTATGGGCGGTACTGGCGGCGGGATTGCTTATAACCAAGAAGAATTTGAAGAAATGGCACAAGCGGGTATTGATGCTAGTCCAGTTTCCCAAATTCTGATCGATAAATCCCTGCTAGGGTGGAAAGAATACGAACTCGAAGTCATGCGTGACTTGGCAGATAACGTTGTAATTATTTGCTCGATTGAAAATATCGATCCGATGGGCATTCATACGGGTGATTCAATTACCGTCGCCCCCGCCCAAACTCTAACCGATAAGGAATATCAGCGCCTGCGTGATGCTTCAATTAAAATCATCCGCGAAATCGGTGTAGAAACTGGCGGTTCTAATATCCAGTTTGCGATCAATCCAGTCAATGGGGATATGATTGTGATTGAGATGAACCCCCGCGTTTCTCGTAGTTCGGCTTTGGCTTCCAAAGCTACAGGATTCCCGATAGCTAAAATTGCGGCGAAACTTGCTGTCGGCTACTCGCTGGATGAAATCAGCAATGACATCACCAAGAAAACCCCAGCGTCATTTGAGCCAACTATCGACTATGTAGTCACCAAAGTTCCCCGGTTTGCGTTTGAAAAGTTCCCCGGCTCGGAACCAGTGCTGACAACACAAATGAAGTCAGTCGGGGAAGCAATGGCGATTGGGCGGACGTTCCAAGAATCTTTTCAAAAAGCCCTCAGATCCCTAGAAACTGGTCGTGCTGGTTGGGGTTGTGACAAAAGTGAAAAGCTACCCAGTGGCGAACAAATTCGCGCTCAGCTGCGAACACCCAATCCCGAACGGATTTTTGCTGTGCGTCAAGCCATGCTTTTGGGGATGAGTGTTGAGGATATCTACGAACTTACAGGAATTGACCCCTGGTTTCTAGATCGGATGCAGCAATTGTTGGACAGTGAGAAGTTCCTGAAACGGACTTCTTTACAACAGTTGACAAAAGAGCAGTTATATGAGTTCAAAAAGCAGGGATTTAGCGATCGCCAAATTGCCTTCGCCACCAAGACTGAGGAAAATGAAGTGCGGGCATATCGCCAGCAGTTAGGCGTGATTCCAGTTTATAAAACAGTAGACACCTGTGCGGCAGAATTTGAGGCGTTTACTCCCTACCACTATTCCACTTATGAAGACGAATCAGAAGTGCGTCCGTCCGATCGCCAAAAAGTGATAATTTTGGGTGGTGGCCCGAATCGAATTGGACAGGGAATTGAGTTTGACTATTGTTGTTGCCACGCCAGCTATGCTCTGAAAGCGGCTGGGTATGAGACGATTATGGTTAACTCTAACCCGGAAACTGTTTCAACCGATTATGACACTAGCGATCGCCTCTACTTTGAGCCGCTGACCAAGGAAGATGTCCTCAACATCATTGAGGCAGAAAATCCAGTTGGGGTAATTATCCAGTTTGGGGGACAAACGCCGCTGAAATTGGCAGTACCTTTGCAAGAATATTTGAACAGCCAAGATACCAAAGACAAGGGCATCAAGACCAAAATTTGGGGAACTTCCCCAGATTCGATTGATACGGCAGAGGATAGGGAAAGGTTTGAGAAAATTCTGCATCAGTTGAATATTAATCAGCCGCCAAACGGGCTGGCCCGCAGTTATGAGGATGCACTCTCGATTGCGCAAAAAATTGGCTATCCCGTAGTAGTTCGTCCTAGCTATGTATTGGGCGGACGCGCGATGGAAATTGTCTACAGCGATACAGATCTGGAGCGCTACATGACCTTTGCTGTGCAGGTAGAGCCAGATCATCCAATTTTGATCGATAAGTTTTTGGAAAATGCGATCGAAGTAGATGTAGATGCGATCGCCGATACTACCGGACGAGTAGTAATTGGTGGTATAATGGAACACATAGAACAAGCCGGGATTCACTCAGGTGATTCGGCTTGCTCGTTACCTGCTATATCCTTGCCAGCAGCAGTCTTAGACAAAATTCGCACTTGGACAGTGCAACTGGCACAGGCGTTGAAGGTAATTGGTTTGATGAATATCCAGTTTGCCGTAGTAGGAGCGCACAGTTATAACCCGCAAGTTTACATTTTAGAAGCTAACCCCCGTGCTTCTCGGACTGTACCATTTGTTTCTAAAGCTACTGGAGTGCCATTAGCAAAACTTGCTTCTTTGGTAATGGCGGGTGAAACTTTGGAATCTTTAGGCTTGACTGAAGAACCCAAACTCAACCACATTGCTGTTAAAGAAGCCGTCCTACCGTTTAAGAAGTTTCCCGGTACAGACACAATTCTAGGGCCTGAGATGCGCTCGACTGGGGAAGTAATGGGAATTGATAGTGATTTCGGTCGTGCCTTTGCTAAGGCAGAATTAGGCGCTGGGGAGGAATTACCTCTGTCTGGGACAGTGTTTGTCTCGATGAGCGATCGTGATAAACCTTTGGTCGTTCCCGTAGTTAAAGACTTCATCGATCTAGGCTTTAAAGTCATAGCTACAGATGGGACACGCAAGGTCTTGAAGGAAAATGGGCTAAATGTTGACCTGATTCTCAAACTGCATGAAGGTCGTCCCCATGTTCTAGATGCGATTAAAAACCACGAAATTCAACTGATTGTCAACACACCTTCAGGAGAAGAAGCCCGGACAGACGCTAGGTTGATTCGTCGCACAGCCCTAGCTTACAAAATACCCATCATTACTACTATCGCTGGGGCAAGAGCCACCGCCGCCGCTATTCGTTCTCTCCAATCTCAACCGCTTGGTGTTAAACCAATTCAAGAATATATTGCTTTAGCGCACAAGTAAGCCCAAAGTATGGAGTAGAGACGTAGCACTGCTACGTCTGTACATAGTATGAAGTGTGAAGTATGTAGAGACGCGATATATCGCGTCTGTAAACGGCGCGAGGATCGCAGTATGAAGTATGAAGGCGCGAAGTGTGAAATATGATGTTTAACCTTCAACCTTCAGCCTTCATTCCTTCAGTCAAAATTTAATAAAAAATTAAACATTTATTTATGATACAAAATATTAAAAAATTTACTGCCTTTTGCCTTATAGATATATTTGTCAGACAGACTACTGATTACCCTTAATTAAACAGTTACTCTCATATGTACGAATCTATATAGAGCCAATAACCGTGAATGAAGCGTTGATAGCAGCCAAAAAAACTGCAAATTCTTTGTGTTTATAGCCATTTGAATGCAGGAGGTAGCAATCTCCTCTCAGAAATGTTACAATTATTAATAATATGAGAGACAAATTCAGTCCCCTAGTGAAACAGAAAAGCAGCGAAGAGTTGCCTTACCTGTATTGGTAGGTTGCGCTTGAGTTTGTAAACTGAGTCATATTATTTTGATTAGCTTTGTTGCAACGTTTTAGCCTTATTTTTACTTTGCTATAAGCAAATATAATATTTTCTCTAATGATGAAGGCGTTGCAGATCCAAAAGTGTTAATCTTTTTAGTCCCTTGCCAGCTGCTTATTACTAAAATAAAAACCTAGCGCCATGAAGACCGCTCAGACAACTACTGACCTTGTACGCACCTACTTGCGTGAAATTGGGCGTGTACCATTGCTAACCCACGAGCAGGAAATTGTGTATGGCAAACAGGTGCAGCGATCTACCGCCTTGTATACGATTAGAGAAGAGCTAACCACACAGCTAGGTCGAGAACCGACTTTAGAAGAGTGGAGTGAAGCGACACAGCTAGAGAAGACCGAGTTGACAACTACGATCGCATCAGGTGAAATTGCCAAGCGCCGGATGGTAGAAGCAAACTTGAGACTAGTGGTTTCAGTTGCCAAAAAGTACATCAAGCGCAACGTAGACTTACTGGATTTGATTCAAGAAGGCACGATCGGGATGCAACGGGGAGTAGAAAAGTTCGACCCCACCAAGGGTTATCGATTCTCAACTTATGCTTATTGGTGGATTCGACAAGCGATCACGCGGGCGATCGCGGAAAAAGGACGCACAATTCGCTTGCCCATCCACATTACAGAGAAGCTGAACAAAATTAAAAAAGCACAGCGTAGTTTATCGCAACAGCTAGGACGTGCGCCGTCAGTTTCTGAATTAGCATCAGAACTGGAATTGACCCCCAAACAAGTGCGAGAGTACCTGGAGAAAGCGCGACTGCCACTGTCACTAGATCTAAGGGTGGGAGACAATCAGGATACTGAACTAGGGGAACTATTGGAAGACACAGCAAATTCCCCAGAAGATTTTGTCACCGAGTCTTGCTTATCTACCGATATAGAAAAGCTGATGGCAGATTTGACTCCCCAGCAACGGGAGGTATTGTCCCTACGCTTTGGTTTAGTGGACGGACAAGCCATGACATTGGCAAAAATAGGCGATCGCCTCAACATCAGTCGAGAACGGGTACGTCAAATCGAGCGCGAAGCCTTAACTAAACTTCGCAAACGCAAAGCCGATCTAGATCAATACTTAGCTAGCTAAAAGAGTGAAGTATGAAGGCTGAAGGATAAAGGGCAATTCAAAATTGGTCAATTTCGCGCCGGAGCAATTTCCAAGTTCCGACTTCACACTACAATTACGCGCGGGGCTAACACACACTTCATCCTTCAGACTTTACACTTCATCCTTCAAAAGGTGAAGGCAACCCTCCAATTATGGTTCGGTTTAGCCAACTGCCAGAGTGGAATCAAGTTGTTACATTAGTTTGCATAGAGATAAAAGCGATCGCTCGTTCGGAAGAAATACCAAAGCTACTGGGAAAAATAAAAACTAGTGGCTATATCCCAAGTGAAGGAAGAAATATCGTGAATAACTCATCAAATCAAATCTCAGAATTCTTTAATGGTGAGTCAGAAACTGATAACTCATTGTGGCACTACGTTCAGTCTTTGAGTCCAGAGGCGATTGGGTTGCTATCCAAACCCGGCTCGGCAGAAGTTTTTCAGGTAATAGAGCGTAATATCGGCAGTATACTAGGTAGTCTGCCTTCCGAACACTTTGGAGTAACCATTAGCACTAGCCGCGAAAACCTTGGCAGACTGCTTGCCTCAGCGATGATTAGTGGTTACTTCCTACGTAATGCGGAACAGCGCATGGCGTTTGAAAAGACATTGCAAACAACAGATGTATATAATTCAGGGCAGGAGTAGAATAAATACTCATTGTTGAAGCATCGCTGCCCATGAGTTCGTTACCTGTTCCCCCTCCACACAAAATTATCGGCGTGGGTGTGATTTGGAACACCCAGCAACAAATTTTAATTGATCGCCGTCTTCCAGGCGGTGCAATGGGGGGGTTGTGGGAATTTCCGGGCGGCAAATTAGAGCCTGGAGAAACAGTTGAGGAATGTATTAAACGGGAAATCTGGGAGGAGTTGGGAATAGTCATTGAAGTGGGCAAACATTTGATTACCATCGAACATGACTATACTCACTTGCGTGTTACTCTCACAGTCCATCACTGCCAACATCTTCAAGGAGTTCCGCAACCAATCGAATGTGAAGAAATTCAGTGGGTGACACTCGATGAAATCGATCACTATACCTTCCCCCAGGCTAACGGACAAATTATTGCCGCATTAAGAATGATTAATTAGTCATTGGTCATTTGTTATTTGTGATTTGTTCAAAACTCTTACCACTCACCACTCACCACTGGCTACTCGCCCCTAACTCTAAAACGAATAAACAGGTAGGGTGAAGTGAAAACAACTGCCACCGTTCGGGGCAGAATCTACCCAAATTTGCCCATAGTGCGCTCTAATAATTCTTTGGCACAAAGCTAAACCAATACCATAACCATCTTTAGCTTCATCACGTTCAAGCCGAAATCGCTCCTCAAAGATGCGCTCGTAGTTTTCTTCAGGTATACCAGGGCCATTATCCCACACGCTAACTTGAACCTTCTGGGTAGTACGATGGAGACCGGAGACGCGAATTGTGCCACCTGTAGGAGTATATTTAATCGCATTGTCCAGTAGGTTGACTAGCACTTGCTGCACTCTTTCGCGATCAGCGTAGACAATAGGCAAATCGTTAGGGATATCTGATTCTATAGTCAAAAATTTCGCAGCGGCGTGATCGCACAAATGAGCCACTACATCTTGGTAGAGTCCAATTAACTCTAACTTCTGGGGTTGAATTTGTAATTCCGCACTGGAACCTCGCGCCACTTGTAAAAGCCCCGCGATCATGCGATCAATTGTTTTAGCTTGAGTGCGGGCTTGTTTAAATAACTGCGATGTTAAAGCCGGGGTTAAAGCTGGCCTATCGCCTTTTGGGGATACAATGTTTGTCTCTAGGGTTTCTACAGCAATCGAGACAGCCGTCAAAGGATTGCGTAAATCGTGCGCCAACATAGCAATTACCCGATCTTTGAACTGAAGCTGTTCGAGTAACTTCTCTTGTTCTCGTTTCAGGCGAAAAATTTCATCCGAGAGTCGAATCACTTCGACAGAATCAGCAATAGAACGAATCGGGGATTTGACAGTAGCGGGGACACGATGACCATTTTCGATATCTGGTAATTCATCATCGTCTAATTGCAGTTGAGCTTCTACAGCTTGTTGCCAACGAGGCCACCAGTTCTTTAACTGCTCGATTAAATTACTACCAGCAAGTGTTTGTCTGGGTTCTGGATAGATTTTGATCAAAGCAGGTGTCGCCACCAGTTTAAAGTGTTCGGCTAAATAAGGCTGTTCCCCCACATTGACAATTTGCAATTCAAATGGGTAGTCAGCCTGTAATTCATTTAAGTAACGACGAATTTGCTGAACTTGTTGCCGAGAACTAGGACGTTCATCGACAAACAGTAACAGCTGAAGCTTAGCTTCAGAATAGGTCGGCTGTTGAGAAGACACCTGCATGCAATCTTGTTTCAGCACGGGAAACCATCAGGTAACACTTTGCAGAGAGTAAAATTAACGAATCAGTGCGGCTTAAATTAGCTTCTTCTTAAATTTAATATCTATTTTAGATTTTGCATACTACATTGATAGATAAGACTCATCTTTCTTCAGACTAATGTTCGCTGAAGCGTTGGCTGGCACGCCTGACTCACACAAGCTCAAACGGATCTGCGTTAGCGTAATAATAGGCGTAAAAATAATAGTATCTTTACTAAACTGTCGTGCTGTTTTCTAGATCTGCTGCGAGAAGAGTTAGTTTAGCGGTTTTGCTCGCTGCTTTGACTGCTTGTGCGAACAGTCCCAATGGCAAGAATATCGAGCAAATTCTGGCTGCTGACCCCAGGCTACAAGAAAAATCGGGAACGGCTACTTCCGCTCCTCCCCAGCAGCAACCAAGTGATCCGAATACCAGTCTCCCACCAAGAGAAAACGCGATCGCCTCCTTGCCTGCTGATTTTCCCACAGAAATCCAATATCCCAATGCCCAGCTTCAGGAAGTTACACCACCAACGAGTCAAAACAATGGAGATAATAATACTTCTGCTTCGGCCGAGCGATCGCACTGGACTCGCTGGATTACTTCTGACCCTAGCAACTTCGTTCTAGACTTTTACCAAAAAGAGTTTAAGGCAAACAACTGGGAGATTCTGAACCAGCAGCAAAGTGATGCACCAGCAACAATAGAGGCGCGGCGAAACGATCTGCAAGTAAGTGTATCAATTATTCCAACAGGAACCAACACCCAGACAAATGCTACACCTGCACCCAGTCAACCTGAAGCAGGCACAGAATTCATTATTGAGTACCAACGCAACATTCCCGAAACTGCTCAAAGTCCAAGTGTTCCACAAACATCAAACCAGCCATTTCCAGCAACCGATCCGCGAACAACTCAAAACTCTAGTTTCTCAGACCTCAACTCTGCACCGCAAGAATTACGGCAATACATCACAGACTTGGCATCCTTAGATGTCTTCCAACTCGAACAAACTAATTCCAAAAGCAACACAACTGAGGTATTAACGCAGTTTCAGCCAGGTAAAACTATCAGCCACCGCGAGTTTGCCCGTTGGCTTTTTGCGGCAAATAATCAAATTCATGTTAACCGTCCATCCCAACAAATCCGTGCTGCATCACCAACTGCACAACCAGCTTTTAAAGATGTACCAGCTACAGATCCAGATTTTCCAGTGATTCAGGGATTAGCTGAAGCAGGCTTAATTCCCAGTTCCCTATCAGGAGATGCAGCTTCTTCAGTTTTGTTTCGTCCTGATGCCCCCTTGACACGAGAGCAGCTTATTCTCTGGAAAGTGCCTTTAGATACACGCCAAGCCTTACCTAATGCTTCAATCGATGCCGTGCGCGAATCGTGGGGCTTTCAAGATGCGGCTAGGATTGACCCGAAAGCATTACGAGCAGTGTTAGCAGATTTTCAGAATGGCGAACAATCCAATATTCGCCGCGCGTTGGGATATACAACGCTGTTTCAGCCCAAGAGACCTGTTACCCGTGCAGAAGCAGCAGCAGCTATTTGGTATTTTGGTAACGCTAGTGAAGGAATATCTGCTGCGGAGGCACTAAAGCTAAAACAGCAACAGAACCAGCCTCAGCCCCAGCCATCAGCTTCACCACAGCCAGTACCATCGAGTTCCCCTTAGTAGTGTGAGCAACGCCCTACCTCTAACCCTCTGCTTTGATTTAGCTTTCTCAGCCCTAGAATCTAAGGCTGTCCCCCGAACCTTCTGCAATGGGTATATTAGCGCTCGGCTGTTTGGGGGCGATCGCGTTACATAAACGAGTAGCGAGAGTAAAATGAGAAGTGATGAATTTAAAATTCATCATTCTCTCTCCTGTATAGCTGTCTTTTCAGGTTTATTGCTTTGTCAGAGTTAGATTGCGATCGCCTATTCGCTACGATTGAAGAATTAGTACTGCACCATTCTCCTAGTGGTGTAGAAGACGAAATTAACCAACTATTGCTCAGTCGCTTTGCTGCATTGGGAGTAGAAGTTTGGCAGGATCGAGCTGATAATATCATTGCCAAAATTCCCGGTCGTGATGCTGGTGCAATCGCCATCACTGCTCATAAAGATGAAATTGGCGCAATTGTCAAGTCAATCGGTGATGAAGGGCGAGTGGAAGTTCGCAAACTCGGCGGATCTTTTCCTTGGGTTTATGGCGAGGGCGTTGTGGATCTGTTGGGAGACAATCAAACTATCAGCGGTATTCTCAGCTTCGGTTCCCGTCATGTCTCCCACGAATCGCCCCAAAAGGTGCAGCAGGAAGATAAACCCGTAACATGGGAAGATGCCTGGATTGAGACTAAATGCACTACTGAGGAGTTAGCAGCAGCTGGCATTCGCCCAGGAACGCGGATGGTAATCGGTAAGCATCGCAAGCGCCCGGTGCGGTTAAAGGATCATATTGCCAGTTACACGCTTGATAATAAAGCTTCTGTAGCGATTTTGCTGGCTTTGGCTGAAACTATAAAACAGCCAGTGGTAGATGTTTACCTGGTTGCTTCTGCTAAGGAAGAAGTGGGCGCAATTGGGGCGCTTTATTTTAGCCAACAGCAACGTCTTGATGCGTTAATTGCTTTGGAAATTTGCCCTTTAGCGCCAGAATACCCGATTGAAGCTGGGGTAGCGCCTGCGATCCTTTCCCAAGATGGTTATGGGATTTATGATGAAACATTGAATGGGCAATTGCGACAAGCAGCAGAAATATCGGATATACCAGTACAATTAGCTACTTTGAGTGGGTTTGGTAGCGATGCCTCAATTGCGATGAAATTTGGTCATGTCGCCCGTGCTGCGTGTTTGGCATTTCCCACTCAAAATACACATGGGTATGAAATTGCACATTTAGGAGCGATCGCTAATTGCGTTGAGCTACTAAAAAGTTTTTGTGAAACTGAATTTGAGTAGTTTAAAAATGCAGTATCAAAGAATAGTTAAATAAATATCAGTAGGGCTGATGGGCAAAAGTTTTAATCTCTGATTTTACCAATCTAATTCAATTCCCAACGCCTCTAAAGGAATAACACCGAGTAAGGCATCTCTACCGCCTTGTAGTTCCAGACATTCAAAAGTTCCTTATCTAATCTAAACGCCGCTGGTAAACATTCTCACTATCTGCGTGTCAAACTCAAGCTACAATCGCCCATATTATACCGTAGCTCAATTACATGGAACGCGCTATTTCTGCACTGGGATTAGTAGTTTTTGTTGGTTTGTCCTACGCCTTTTCAATCAACCGTCGTGCTATCAAATGGCGTTTGGTGCTGTGGGGAATTGCCTTGCAGTTAATTTTTGCACTTTTGATCCTCAAAACTACCGTAGGATTCGCAGTATTTAAATTTTTAGGCGATATAGTTAGCCAGTTTCTCAACTTTTCCGATGCGGGGGCAAAGTTTGTATTTGGAGACAACTTCGAGGAACATTTTGTTGCTTTCAAAGTTCTGCCTACAATTATCTTTTTTTCATCATTTATTACCGTGCTTTATCACTACGGTATTCTGCAACAGGTAGTCAAAAGTGTGGCGTGGTTGATGATGAAAACAATGAAAACATCTGGGGCAGAATCTCTTTCTTGTGCAGCAAATATCTTTGTCGGACAAACTGAAGCACTTGAGGGGGCGACGAGCTAGCTAAAGTGCTTGCTGTATAAGAGCCATAGCTCTTAAGCCTTTGCGATAAAATGCCTGCTTATTGCGAATGGATTTGATGAGTTCTTCAACCCATACGTGACATTCATGAAAGGCAACTA
>DATNQH010000329.1:0-3151 GCA_036704105.1 Leptolyngbyaceae cyanobacterium
CAGTTGTAGAGTGTCTTTCGAGTCACACCAAAGATGCCGAGCAATTGAGCTGTTGTCAAATTTTGGGTAGTCAAAATTTGACAGTGTGCTCGTTGCCGTACTTGATGATGTCGGCTTTGTCGATAGAGTCGTTGGAGTAACCGGAGCGTTTCGGGATTCAACTCACGCATGAACTGCATGGTGGTAAACACATAATCGCTGCAACTCTATTTTGTCAAATTTTAACTCTTAAGTGAGTAATTAATTCTGCACATCCACTTAGCATGGCATAAGCTACGTAAATTATTAAAGTAGAAACAAACATAACTAGAAATTGGCGGTTGCCGAAGGTAGTGTATAAATTAGACCAAAAGTCAAGGTCTTGATGTCTGGGATAGTTTTTTTCCTGCAATCCAAACAGCGTTAACCAAACTGTCACCAATCCTATACCACTGACTACCAACCCCATTGCTAAAGCTCCAACATTACTAAATAACGGGGCTGCTACTAATGCACCAATAAACACACCTGTAGTGCCGAAAATATTTTTCCACATACTGAGAGTGACATACTCAGCAGGTGTAGCCATTTCTGGCAGGCTGCTGTCGTAAGGAATGTTAACTAGACTTAAGGATGTGTAAAAGGCGATCGTGACGAAAAAAAAGTAGAAGGCATTTAGTAAACTAGAGCCAGTGGTTGGGGGTGTCCAAAGCAGTACTAAGGCAATCGCGCAAACTGGAGTTGCAAACATCAAAAACGGACGACGACGGCCCCAACGGCTACGGCTGGTATCACTCCAATATCCAATCAGGGGATCGATTAGCGCATCCCATAACCTACCAATAGTTAGCAGCACCCCGGCTAGTGCGATCGATATATACTGAGTGCGCCCTGAGTTGGGTGGTGGTGCGTAAAAGTAGAGCAACCATGTAGATACAGTAATCTTCATAATGTTAAGACCAATAGAGCCACAACTGTAGAGCAAAATACGCTTTAAATTAAGGGAAGTGATTCGATCTGGCATGGTGAATCTTGACCAGAAATTTGCTAGTACTACTGTTGAGAACTTTACTTAGTTTAAATTCCACTTTCAACCGTCTGGAAACTGCCAAGACGAGATTCTTTCCAGCTCAGATTTTTTCGATTCTGCCCATCTGTATAAAAGTTTTATGGGTGAAAAGTATAATACTCTATCTAGTGACAGAAGTGGCTTTGGAAACGCAATTGATATATTAAATGAAGGATAAATCGTTCATCTCTCGGCTAAAGAGACGGAAGTAAGGATTAGATTTCCTGAAGGAACGCGCCTCATTCGACACCACGAAAAATCAGAAAGAGGCGATTATGAAACTTAATAATCTTGGACTTCAAAACAATAACGATCGCTCAATTTCTGCTCAAGCTCGTTTATTAATGAGCGAACGTCGCCACAAACAACACAACCGTCAACAATCGATGTTGCAGCGAGCAGCATCTGAAGTAGGAATGGATGGGTAGATCTTAGAAATAGTACAAGAGGATGACTGAAATGAATAATAAATTACCACGCTTCCAGCAAGTAGCTCAAAAGCATCGTGCTAATATCCAAAGAAGCTTAGAGCATCGTCTGCAAGTGGCGATCGCTAACAACGATAGAAACTTGATTCGGATACTAGAAGCTGAAAAGAGCTATCACAACTAAGCTTGGTTGTAGTTTACGTTGCTGTCTGAGTTAAGTTGTAATCCATAGAATATTATGGGGATGTCGCTTGTGACATCCCCATTGCATTTAAAATATGTAGTTAAATAAAAAAATGTCTTTAAAAGTACCAGAAACAGTAACATTTGAGCAAGCTATTGCCCTAACTCAATCCTTGCTATCCCAAGTAGAAGCAGGTGTACAAGAGCCAGAAATAGCAGCAGTCATATCCGAGCTAGTAAAAACCGAAAGCGGAGGCAGAGGTTTTTTCGTCACTTATCTGACATCTGAATCGTCACTCGCAGATAACCCATCACCTGCAATTGTACAGGCATTGCAGACAAGCCCAGAAGTGGTGGCAGAGCTACTAGTTAAAAATCTGGCGATGTCAGCAGCACAAGTTCTATTTCATCATCGTAACCAAAATGAAGAAATGGCTCAAGCTTCAGAACGAGTGCGCCAGCGTACAGCCCATCTGATCGAATTAGTCGATCTGACTGGTGTGCGCGATCGCATACACAAGCTATTGCAGACTTTAGCACAAGGAGAAGGTGAATATAAAGCTTTTCTGGAACGCTGGGGTTACGATACCGAACAACGACAGGTAATCTCTCAGGCTTTGCAACAGGTAATATCTAAATAGGAATAACCGATCGCTTTTATTCAGGAAAGATTCGGTGGTCTGAGGTTATTAAAATTAGTAACACCATAGTGCTTGTCAATCATTTTTGAGCTAGTTCCTGTCCACCTACCAATTGCAGTGCTGTTAATATGCGCCTCGACACACAAACTGATAAAAGTATGTCGTGTCTGATAAGCCTTGCGGTAGGGAATTTTGCATTACATGAGTTTGAGTATGAATTATCTTCTCATCTACATCATCATACTCAATTCATACTTAAAATAAGTCAGAATTGACAGAAAACAGCCCGACGCGATCACGTGACTGTCTAATTTAAAATATATCAATATTTGCTGAATGCTTTATCTAGTAAAGTTTTCGGGCTATCTATCTTTGTAAATTAAAATATGCCGGGAGGCAGAATTGAACTGCCGACACGAGGATTTTCAGTCCTCTGCTCTACCAACTGAGCTATCCTGGCGGATGGACTAACTTGTAACTTTGTTTTTTAGCGGTTTGTTTTTACCGCTTTATTAAGTTAGCAAACATACAAAATATTGGCAAGTACCTAAGCCAAAATTTATTATGTAGTTTTGCTTGTCAGCTTCACCCAGCTAAACACGGTGACAAACAGCAAAAACTCCAACAGTACGATGCTCGGCCCAGATGCAAAGTTAAACAGACTAGACACCAACATTCCAGCTATGCTGCCAATCGTCCCTAAAATCATAGATGTGGTTAAAAAGCGGCTGAATTGATGGCTCAGCAATTTAGCTGTAGAAGCAGGAATAACCAAAAAGGCATTCACTAACAAAACTCCTACAGCTTTGATCGCTACGGCAACAGCAAGGGAAAGTAGAACAACAAAAACG
>DATNQH010000330.1:0-4289 GCA_036704105.1 Leptolyngbyaceae cyanobacterium
CGGAGCATCGACGGCAGTTGGTAATCTTTTGACCTGTTTAGCTCGCTCTCGTAACTGGTATGGGGAACTAAAGCCGTTTGCCATAGCATACTTACTAACTAGTTTGCTCTATTTTCCTCTATCACCCCACTTCTCGATCCTCCTATACCACATCTTGTCACAGTTTTTCTTGCGCTACCCCTGGGTTTACGACCCTGACCCTTTTGGTTATACAATCCAACCATTACCTCCGATTCCCAACGCTCAAACCAGTTATAAACTGTCTTACAACTAACTTGGAAAGTCTTGATTAATTCTTCGACTTTTACTCCTTGCAAAGCTAAAATTAGACACTGCGCTCTTTGCCGCACTTGATGATGCTTGCTAGAGCGATAAATGCGCTCTAGCAATTTAGCCGAAACTGGATTGATTGCTCTGAGGAATATCACTTTCTAGTCTAGTTATCCACTTTTATATCCACAGATATTATACTAGTTAATTATGTAATTAATTTTGTCAAATTGCTTACTACAGCAATTCTCAGTATAGGAATCCTATTTGAGTTTTGAACAAGAGCCGTACATCTGAAGAGTGGCAAAATCAAAAGTAGTGTGTCGAATAAACCACTTCTTCCATCCACTTCAAATGGGAGAATGTTGGTATCAAAGCACAAGAACGTCGAACCCATGTTTTGGCCTGTAACCAAATATCCTCTATGGGATGGGAGCAACGCGAAAAAGTGAGAATCAATAAAAAAGCACTCCAGGTTGCTGACAATTTATTTCCTCCTATGCCTTTAATTCAGCATTTAGATAGCAATTTGACGCGGCAGCCCCACCATTAGACAACAAAAAGTGGCTGAGCATTGAATTGCTCAGTATTATTAAATACATTCAGGTCGAGTTAGTAGAGGTGAAAAGCCTTTCTATTCTGATGCTGGATTGATGAGAGCGGTCAGGATAGAATCACACAAATTATGCCAATTTCCGGCGAGCCATTGACAACGAGCATGGAGCATAATTTCCGCATTATTAGGCAACCAAAACTTACCATTACCCTTCATTCTTAAATTAACGACTTGACGGATTAAACTTTCAATTGCCCCACTACCAATAGGTAACTTAAGAACTGCTATTTCAGCGTAGTTCAAGCGTCCTTCAAGGTGTGCTTTAGTAAGGTAGCTAATTTGTGCAGTCATAAGGGAGCACGCCTCACCGCTGGCTTTTTTACTCAGAGCAGTCATCTGGTCAAGTAAAGCAGTAATTTCGCCTTTCTTTAAGGTGGAACGGCTAGAATTAAACCATTTCTTTCGTTCGGTTTCTTGAGAAAAAGCTGCATCAGCAAAAGCTTGCAAGTGCTGCCTCACATGATAGAAGTCTAAAAGTTGATAAGTTGCCCTTGTTGGAGTTCCTAAGCGTTCTAGGAGAGTTGGAATGTGATGCCAAATCCACGCTGCGCCATCACCAATTAGTAACACCTGTTTAGCCTGACTAATTCCCAAATCAACTAGGTACATCTCTAGAAGTTTTAGTAACCCTTGATAATCCTCATAAGTACCATCGTTAGTGATGGGTATCTCTGGGGTTTTAACTTTTTTCCCCGATTCATCCACTGCATAAACTGTTAGTAACTTAGGTTCTTTCCATTCTCCTACGTATCCATGTCGATGGGTTTTGGGATTGCACCTGCCTTTTTTGTTGCCTCTCAGGCGAGTCAGGGCAAAGGGAGCATCCCATTTTGGCAAACCTATCAGATAGCGAGTAAACCATTGAGATAGCAAGCGCGTAGTTGCAATACCTGATTAACATTTTTATCCCTCCACTGCGCCCCGGAAATTTTCACTCGGCGGTCAATCTGCTTAATGCCTGACTCAACCGCACCGGAGCCAATAGAACAAAGTTGCTCGGCTTGATAATATGAATAGTTAACAATCCGATGGCGATGCTTGTTGAGGTAGTTACAAAAGTTACCTGCCTGTTTCAATCGGCACTCAGCAAACAACGCTATCACCAGATCTACTTGACCAGTCCAAAGAAGAGTTTCAGCTTTCTTTAATCGCTTTAACGACCCGCCGACCTTGTACAAATTCTCTCTCAGGTGATACCAATCCAAAATTTCACACCGTGAATAGGCGCAAGCCAACTCCCCCACCAAGTTCCAAATGCCATCATGACCATCCCCCAGACAAACTAACGGATTACTTAGAGGTTGAGAGTTAACGAAGTCAATTAGGGATTGGTTGTCTTGGAACCTGGCATTGTAGTAGATACCTTGTAAGCGTACCGCTTTATAGTCCCGCCATTGGCTACCCTCCCCTCTAGCTCCACGCAAGCGCACTTTACCCCCATCCACACTCACTTCATTAACCACCTGTTTTGCTTCTGGTAAAGGGAACTCTTGTCGCTGTACTAGTCGTTGTTGTGTGCTATGACCCACATGAACCCCAGTTAACGCTTTAATCTCTTGTTCTGCACTCTGGTATGACTGATTCGCCGAGAGGCGTAAACAACATTTCTCCAATAATGGACTCAGACGAGTGCGAGACTTCAATCCCAGTCTTTGGGCTTGCTTTGACCGCAGCCGTAGCACTCCCAGACAACTTTTTACTTTTCTTGATTTGCCTTGGTTTGTTCCAGTGACTTTTTCGATAAAAAAAGGGCAATATTAGGGCTTACGCGCTCTAAAACCTGCCGCCGCACTGCTTTTTCGATGTTTTCTAGATTAGTCAGTTCGTTGGCTGATGTCTCATCATAGAGAATGGCAGCAATCTCTTGAATACAGGCTTGTAGCCGCTGTTGCTTTTCGGGGTTCATAGACAGGGGTATAAGTGCGATTGGAGCCTTTCCTATCTTCCTCTAAAAGTGTATTTCTTCCCAAGTGGGATGCTCCCAGGGCAAACGCATCTAAATTCGCCAGAGAATATACATAGCGTTTTCAACTTCAAACTACGCTATATGTAGATAAATAGATTTTCAACAATCGGAAATTATTGCAACCAGTCTCAATAACTTGGCTAAAATTCCTCTTATTCTGAAGTTCCCCCGGATAAATGTACTAATGTAGCCTGTAAGCTTAGAGCAGCAATAAATACAGGCTTTTATAGTAGAACGACTGTACCCATGTAATTTAAGAATTTATTTCGATTTAGGAGGCAAAAAATCTGAGATAATTGTAGTCATGTATATAGAACGTGTTCCTAACAGAAATTCTCCGCCAGCTGTATTACTGCGCGAATCTTACCGCCAGGGTAATAAAGTGCAAAAACGTACCCTGGCTAACCTCTCAAAACTACCGGACAACGCTGTAGAAGGGTTAAAGGTTTTGTTGAAAGGAGGGGTAGCAATTGAAAGTTTACCTGGCGCATTCAAGGTAATTCGTAGCCGTCCTCATGGTCATGTTGCAGCAGTTTATGGAACTGTAAAAAATTTAGGATTACCAAATCTGTTGTGTGAAGACAATAGTAGAGAACGAAGATTAGTACTGGCGATGATAATAGCGCGAATAATCGACCCACGTTCTAAGCTAGCGACAGCACGGGGATTACATGATGAAACCAGTTTTTCCAGTTTAGGTGAAATACTGGGGCTAGATTATGCAGATTCAGACGAGTTATATGAAGCAATGGATTGGTTATTATCCAAGCAAGAAACAATAGAAAATAGTCTGGCAGCCAAGCATTTACATGAAGGTGCTTTAGTTCTCTAGGATGTATCAAGTACTTACTTTGAAGGTAAAACTTGCCCGCTAGCTCACTATGGTTATAACCGTGACAGGAAGAGAGGAAAGTTACAAATAGTTTTTGGATTACTTTGTAATAGAGAGGGTTGTCCAATTGCGGTAGAAGTATTTGAGGGAAATACTTCTGACCCAACAACTTTTACCAACCAAATAGAAAAAGTGCGTTCTCGGTTTGGAATTAAACAAATTATTTGGGTTGGGGACAGAGGAATCATTACATCTTCTCGAATAAAAGAAGATTTTAAAAAGCAACAAGGTATTGATTGGATTAGTGCGCTACGTTCTATTCAAATCCGCTCCTTAGTTGAGCAGGGTGCAATACAGCTATCTCTTTTTGATGAACAGAACTTGGCAGAAATATCTTGCCCTGATTATCCGGGAGAAAGATTGATTGCTTGTCGTAATCCTCTACTTGCAGCAGAGAGAAATAAAACAAGACTTGAGCTATTGCAAGCAACTGAAAAAGAATTAGACAAAATTGTTGCAGCAACAACTCGACAGAAACGTCCCTTAGTAGGTGCGGCTGAAATTGGCTTAAAGGTGGGGAAAATTCTCCATCGTTATCAGGTTGG
>DATNQH010000331.1:0-7174 GCA_036704105.1 Leptolyngbyaceae cyanobacterium
TTTTCACCACATCAGAAGACTGACAATTTGGGCAAGCAGGAAGAGCAACAGACATAGCGCCACATTCAATTATCTCCGGTTTTATTTTTTCATCCTTTCCTCTTTAGGGCTACCAATTCTTGACTATTTTGCCCCAAAACATTAAGAAAATATGGCTGAAAAGCATAAGTAAATATAGTAAATGTAGTACCAATCAAAAAATTAATAATTAATAAAATTCCCACTTTGGGGATAAAAGGAGCTTTAACTAAATTACCTAAACCAAAATCAAAGATATTATGTGGTTTTGCAATTTTAGATTTGAGCGTTTCAGGCAAGAAAAAGACTGTAATTAAAAGAGCCATCAGTGCTAGCGCACTCGACACTAAGAATGAAGCCCCTAAAGAAATATGCTGTGCTAATAAACTGATAGTCGGACCTAAGATAAAACCCAAACCTAATGCTGCACCAAGAACACCAAATCCTCTGGCTCGATTTTCCGGTGTGGTGACATCTGAAATTACTGCTTGGGCTACTGAATTATTACCTCCGGTGATTCCGTCAAGAAACCGGGCTAAAAATAGAATGGTTGCAGTTGTGGCTGTGCCTGCAATAAAATTTGCTACAACAGTCCCAGCTAAACTAATAATCAATAAAGGTTTTCTGCCAAATCGATCTGCAAGTTTACCAATTACAGGGGTAGCGAAGAACTGGGAAATTGAATAAATGGCAAATAAGAAACTAGTCTAAAAATCATTTAAGCCAAATTGTCTGCCATAAAGATAAATAATCGGAATTAGAATAGTCAAACTCAGAGAGTTAACCAATGAAATTAAAGCAATAATCCAAAAAGTTCGATTCATAGTAGAGACGTAATATAGCAATCTTATTTGAATCAGGAAATACTCGCCCTTGGCCGTCATTAGTCATTTGTACCTTAGACGCTTGGATTTCAGGACTATTGACTATTGACTATTGACAAGCAATAGAAAGATTTACAAATTATTTAGGGTTGCTATATATTATGTCTTTACATTGTGTAATATATTTGTCTTTACTATTGTGCAATAGATCGCATCTTTACATTGGCAAACTAATAGAGAAGAATTATTGTAATTACATATACAAAGAGTTAAGTTTGCCGATCGCGCTTACTTAAAGTACCCTGCGAGACACAAATTTTGGTAAGGCGATCGCACCTTAGTTTCTAAGGTGGGAAGAATTTAGGCTACAAAACCACAATGGTTATCAATTGACTGGGGAGGAGAAATCAGCAAAGTCTACTGAGGGGCAAATTTTATTTGCCCGAAAGTTTTACTAACCCAACCCCGCCAAAGTAAAGCATCAGCACTGCGCCTGCTAGCAAGCTTTGAGTCAAAGGATCGGTGGAGGGCGTTAAGATGGCTCCCAACACAACTGCGCCTAAAAACACATAACGCCAACCAGCAAGCATTTTAGCTGAAGAGACAATTCCCAACCAGCCGAGCAATGCTTGGATGATGGGAATTTGGAAGGCTAAGCCAGTGCTGAATAATAAAAGCAAGACAAATTCAAAGTAGCGATCAATTGACCAGATTTGCTCTACAACATCTTCTCCGTAGTTAATGAAGAAATTGAGAGCAGCAGGAAGCATAAGTAAGTAGGCAAATACTAACCCCGCCACAAATAGAACAGTAGATCCTAATACCACCGGAGCGATCAAGCGACGTTCGCGGCGAGTCAGTCCTGGTAAGACAAACTGAAGAATTTGGTAAAGTACAAACGGACTAGCTACCAACAAGCCGCTGTAGCCTGCGACTTTGATCGAAACAAAAAAGTATTCTCCAGGTGCTAGCTGAAGGAATTTGACTCCCTGAGCTGGTACTTCTAGCAATTGGACAATCGGTTTGACAGCAACGAAGCAGCCAATCATGCTCAGCACAATGGCAATCAAAGCATAGAAAATCCGTTGCCGCAATTCCTCCAAGTGGTCGAACAAGGACATTTCGACTTCATCAGGTAGCTGATCGAGATATGAATCATTGCGATCACCCATCCCTGTCACAGCATTAGTTCCCGGTTCCAAGTCAGTGGCTGAACCAGATGTGGTGGCAGTATCTACGTCTGTTGGAGTCGTCATGTGTCAGTAGAAGTGCAAGGTTTGTTAACTATTTTATCTGTGTCAGGGGATTGCCATAAAAAATAACCATCATATAGCTTGCTTTTCCGTAAGAGGTATGTAGCAAAATGTTACTTGTTCGTATTGTCTAGAAAGCTTAACATATAGCTCGTGCCGGGTAAAAATTCCCCCACTGATTTTTGCCTGGAATGCTTGTCTTCTCTTAACTATACGGTTTTAACAGCAACCTTGAAGTTAAAAAAATTTATTTCGGTAGTAGTAGTGTTAAGCAAAAGCAATAGTAAAAGTAAAAAGTAAAAAAGCAAACATGATATAGTGCTTTCCAAGCAAATAACTAAATTGGCAAAAATACAAGAAATAATGATGTTATTATCTGCCGAAATGCCAAAAACATTTAACTTGTTAAGCCTTGGTCAAAGAGGGGTGGGCAAGACAGTTTTTTTAGCTGGTAGTTACGCAGAATTACAACCAGACCGCCAAACCGACCATTCTGTGCAGAGAGAATTTTGGTTCGATTGCCAAGATATACAGGTGCAGGAGAACATGGAACAGCTTTTAGGCTACGTTGCTAAAACTGGTCAATATCCACCTGCCACAATGAAAATTACTAATTTTAACTTTAACCTCAAACGTCAAAATCTCTGGAGTGAAAAAACACTCTGCAATTTTCGCTGGTGGGATATCCCAGGGGAGTTATGTAGCATTCGCAACGAGCGTGAATTTCAAAAGATGGTACTTAGATCTCATGGTTGTTGCGTTTTTATTAATGCTGATGCACTTGTACACAATTCTGATTATGCACAATCGCTGGGAGACATAATCAGACAAGTGGCGGGGATTGCCTCCCTGGTTTATCAGCGTGGTTTAGAATATCCCTTAGCGCTGATTTTAACTCAATGTGACTCGATTCAACTCGGCCCAATTAGCCAACTGCAAATTGAGGAGAGTTTGCAACCTCTGATCTCTGTCCTCGATAATGCCAAAGCTAACTATAGAAGGTTTTACTCAGCCATTCCTATTGTTTCTCATCAAGATGTTTCTGCGTTAAAAGCCAAAGGTGCGGCTGCTCCACTGTTGTGGTTAACATCAGAATTGAGAAAAATTCACAGTTTTCAGATGCGGCACGATTTAGGCACTGGATTGATGCAGAATTCATCGGCATTGAATGGTAATGCGATCGCAAATAAAAAAGAACTTAGTTTGAACTTGTCGCCCACCTTTTATAAATACATTTTCCCCTTAATTTTGGCAAGCATGAGTTTAATTGGGGTGAGCATTGCTGTATTCTTGACTTTCAGTCAATTTACACTTAATCCTAAACAAGCTCTCAAGCAGCAAAAAATTGTGTCACCAGCTCAAGTTCAAGAATATAGCAGTGCAAAATAATTTTATTCGCGTGAGCAATGCCCACCCTACTATTAATGACAAATTACAGTAGGGTGGGCATTGCCCACATTTAAATGAATTACGAATTATTTCAGAGTTGGTAGTTTTGCATCAGCCGATGAATATTGTGCTACTAACTGGGAGATCTTGGGATTATATAGTTGCAGATAATTCCAATAATTACCGAAAACTTGCCTGACATATCCTTGAGTTTCATCAAAGGGAATGGCTTCGACAAACTCATCTGGATCTTTGTTACTGAACCGCCTTAGCCACTTCGAGACATTATTCCAACCAGCATTGTAACTTGCGATCGCTAACATCGAATGATTGTCAAATTTCTTATGGGTAAAATCCAAATACCAGGTACCCATTTTGATATTATCATTAGGATTTTCTAAGTTATATTGCGTTAAATTCATTTCTTGGGCGATCGTTTTAGCCGTACCAGGCATGATCTGCATTAAGCCCACTGCCCCAACTACAGAACGAATTTTTGGTTCAAATCGTGATTCCTGTCTAATTAAACCAGTTACCAGCAGGGGATTAAGCTGATGCTGTTGCGACCAAGATTCAATTTGCTCAACGTAGGGAAATGGATAACGAGCTTGCCAGTAGCTTGACTGTTGACTCAAAGCATGGTACAAAGCTTTTTCTAATGGTGCTTCTCGGTCTTCTAAAGTGGAAATTTCGGCAATTCCTGCTAGATTTTCTCCCTTTGCCAAATGCATCAAACCATTAGTAAATTGTTGTGCTACCGTTGGCTGTACTTCGTTTTGAAATTCTACTTGCCAAAGCGTCAAAGCATCTCTGTATTGCCCTAATTGGTACAGTTCCTTTAAGGCTGGGGAACCAGCAGGCGGTACTACACCCACTGGCGGCATAACTTCAGGATTTAACTGGCGTATAGTTTTGAAGTTGCCCACATCAAGCCCCAAAATTCCCGCCGAACGCCAAGCATAATATGATTGGGGGAAAGTGCTTAAAACATACTTAAACGCAGCTTGTGCATCCGCTTGGCGTTCCAGTTGCATGGCCCATTTGCCAATCCAAAAGCCAGCCCTAGGAGCTAGAATACTATCGGAGTTGCGCAGGGGGATTGGTTGCGCCCATAGCCATGCTCCTTTGTAGTCTTTAGCTGCTGCAAAAGTTTGTGCTACTTGCCAACGATATTCTGCTGCTGCATCTGTTTCGCCGTATTTATCCAGCAACAATTGTCGCACTTTGGCAGCCGATCGCTTACTGTTGAGAGCGTCAAGAATATCAGCTTTTTTTGCCAGTGCTGTTCCCGCCAAGTTGGGGAAGCGACTGATGACGCGATCAAGATAAGCAATAGCCTCTTGTTTTTCTACCATCCTGGCCAAATTCATTAAGGCTGTGCCAGTTTCTTTGGTATTGGGAAAGGCGCTGATTAGTTGTTGATAGGTGGCGATTGCTTGGGTTCTGCGATTACTTAGATGTAAACTCCGTCCCAGCCGATAAAGATTTTCTGGAGTGTGGGGTGCTTGAGAGTAAGCAGTCGCAGCGAGGGCATATTGTTTATTTTCCCAATAGGCTTGAGCAACTGCTTGCCAATCTTGCGGCTGCAATTGCGTCTTTGATTTACTCACTAAATTGTTTAAGACTGGGATAATTCCTGGCTGATTGTAAGCATATTTTGCTAACAGCAGTTGCAATCGTGGCTGATTCGGATTCTTTTGCAACAGCAAACGAGCAATTTCGAGCGTGCGGGGATGGCTTGGAAATTGCGTCACCGCTTGCAGCCAATATTTCGGTTCAGTTCTACCCAAGACATATAAAGCTTCAGCTGCTACAGGATTTTGGGGGTAGCGGTTGAGTAGATCGAGAAACGTTGCCTCAGTTTTGGCGCGATCGCCTGCGAGTGCATAAGCGTGAGCGCGCAGAAGTACAATGTGTGGCGCGAGGACGGGATATTCCTTTTCTAAATCTTGTAAAACGCCGATCGCTTTGTCACCCTGCCGTTGTAAAATCAGATCGCTTGCCAATAGATAACGGGCACGACCTCTGTCTAAAGATGGAGGCAATTGAGCGATCGCTTGTAATTGCGTAGTTCGTGCTGCTGGCAACAGTGACACCAAGGGAAAAACAGCCGACTTGGGGCTTTCTAAGACAATTTCCGCCTGAGACGGACCCGAACTTGTCCATTGGGCCAAATCTTTGCCAGAATGAGTGACAAGCAAAGGAACCCCAAGCAAGAGAAAACATAGCCCTGCCCCAGCAGCAAGAGGAATTGACCGTCGCTGCAACATAAATGTTTGCGCTTCATTATTCAGGTGTAATTCCCTGCCAATCTAGCATTGCTAACCCGCAACCATCAGCTGCTGGAGTGGTGAATGTTGCTTATTTGTAATAACTGCGATCGCCCCTATCTTTATGTAAATACTTGCGCTATAGTACAGCTAAAACTAGGCAATAAAGCACAAGTCAGTTCGTCATTCACAAATAGTGTGGCAATTAAACTTAGAAATGCGCGATCGCGGCGATAAATTTCAATTTGTTGTTTTTGCCAATCCACAAGCCAGTATTCTTGTACGCCACGCGCTGAGTAAAGCTTAAGCTTCGCTTCTCTATCGCGCCTCTGATTGTCTGAACCAGAAGATAACACCTCTACAATTAACTCTGGTGCTGCGGTTAGATGCCCTGCATTATCTAGTAAGACAGCTAATCTTTCATTACTAGCCCAAACTACATCGGGAATAACATTATCTGTATCGGTAAATATAATACCTGGATTGATTGCGGCTTGTCCCAAGCCAGTTTGTCTCGACCAGATTTTTAGCTCTGTGTAGATATTGCCACAAACAACCTGATGTTCCCAATGTGGCGTTGACACAAATAACTCCCCATCATAATCTCGTAGCGATTGCCATTATCTGGCAACAAATCTAAGTCAGATGTAGTCCAACGCAACCGCTCATCTGTAGATTGGCTCATATCAGTGTGCCTTTGAGCTTGATAGCAACATTCTAGAATATGCAGCAGCTATGAGGACAGCCTTGCTTTTTAAGGGCCGTTGGGAGTATCTCTTATCTATAATTCTGTCCCTGCTACCACAGACGAGCAGCATCTCGCCCCATAAAAAACTATCCGCTCTAACTACAGATCGGATGACCTGAGAAAGAGCGGCCTAGCGGGTCTTCAGATTGAAACCTAACTGCCGGATGGAACTCCAAGCTAGCCTAGGCTTTGAGTTATTTTAGTCTCAAAAAGACTAAAGCTAACTTTAGAGAACAGCCCCGGCGCACAGCCGGTTCGCTTCAACCTGATGACCCATAATTTTACTACTTTCTATCATGGGCATCACCTCCTTGTTGCCTAAGCGGTCTTAGTCTGTAGAGGACAGAGCATTTGCCCTGTGTTGTCTTCACTTTATTTAAGATAACACATGATTTTAAAATTGACAAAATAAAAAACCCCCACCAAACGGTGGGGGCATCGAAATAATAAACGCTGAATGTCAAACTAATTCATCATTCAGCATTCATCATTCATAATTCTTAGAGAGCGTTACCGCGAGGTAGTACTTCTTCTGGGAACTGGAAGTGTTCGTGTGGCTGATCTTGAGGAGCCATCCAAGCACGGATACCCTCATTGAGCAGCACATTTTTGGTGTAGAATGTCTCAAACTCAGGGTCTTCGGCAGCGCGTAACTCTTGGGATACGAAGTCA
>DATNQH010000332.1:0-10751 GCA_036704105.1 Leptolyngbyaceae cyanobacterium
ATTGTGCTGACCAATGGAGAAAACATCGAACCACAGCCGATTGAAGATGCCTGTTTGCGTAGTCCATATATCGATCAAATCATGTTGGTAGGACAAGATCGGCGATCGCTCGGTGCCTTGATTGTCCCCAACCTCGAAGCCCTAGAAAAATGGGCAGAGTCCCAGAATCTTAGATTGAGTTTACCAACAGAGATGGGGGGACAAGGGGACAAGGAGACAAGGGGACAAGGGGAAAAAACACCACTAGCTACTCAAGAAATCGACCTTAATAACCCAGCGATTCAAGAACTATTTCGGCAAGAATTGACGCGGGAAGTCAAAGATCGTCCTGGCTACCGCCCTGATGACCGAATTGGCCCATTTAAGCTTATTTTGCAGCCGTTTTCGCTTGAAAATGGCTTGATGACTCAGACGTTGAAAATTCGGCGCAATGTTGTGATGGAACGCTATCACGATATGATCGACGGGATGTTTGACTAATTCGACCCCAACCTCGACAGAACGCAATTAAGAGTATATATGGATATCGCCAACAATCAAATGCTGCTAAAGCGAGCCGTTAACGTTAAAGCAATTGTTACTCCTCGTTGGAAAGACGAAGTACAGCAGCAACTCCAAGGTCAAATCAACACAGTTGACAGCCAATTGCAACAGCTAGAAATGCAAGGGCAAAGAGCGATCGCGGAAATTCAAAAACAAAGCATACAACCACCCGGCCCGCAAGTCCGCGAACAAATTGAAAATATTCAAATGCAGGTAAATGAAAAGAAAAGCGAACTGCTAGAGCAGAAAAATCAGAGCCTGCAAAACCTGCAACAAGTACAATTACTAGAGTTTGACCAGGAAGTTACCCAATTTCAGTTGGAAGGCATTTTTAGTATCCAGCCAGGCGAAAACCTGATTGGCAAACTGCAAGTCGAAATTCTCCTACGCGATGGCATTGTTGAAGAAATTCGCGGCGACATATAATAATAGTTTTGAGTTTTGAGTTTTGAGTTTTGGATTAAACAAGCTTTAACTAGGCATTCCTGCTTTATAAGTAGTTTTTAACTAAGAACTCAACATTCAGAACTCCAAACTATGTCTGGTAAACACCGCTCCTCATCGAACTCAAAACTCAACACTTAAAACTTAAAACTATTCATTACACCACTCCATGATTCACGAAGTCTTCATGCCCGCTCTTAGTTCCACAATGACCGAAGGCAAGATCGTCTCTTGGGTCAAATCGCCTGGTGATAAAGTTGAAAAAGGCGAAACAGTAGTGGTGGTCGAATCTGATAAAGCCGACATGGATGTGGAATCATTCTATGAGGGCTATATTGCTACCATCCTTGTCAACGCAGGTGAATCCGCCTCGGTGGGATCTGCGATCGCTCTAGTAGCAGAAACCGAAGCTGAAATCGCCACAGCACAACAACAAGCTAATTCTGGCGGCGCTGCCCAAGCTGAACCTGCTACAAATGCTACAACTTCTCCCGGACAAACAGCAGATGTGGCAGCTACAGTTCCCGCTACCGCAACTAGCACCGCCACAGCCGAAGTCACAAATGGATCGAATGGCAGCAACGGGCGAATTATGATTTCTCCCCGCGCCCGCAAGCTAGCGAAAGAACTTAAAGTCGATCTCAATTCCCTCAAAGGTAGTGGCCCTAACGGTCGCGTTGTGGCGGAAGATGTGGAAGCAGCTGCAAATAAAGGCAAGCAACCAGCAACACCCACAATGCCAACGCCTCAGACACCAGTAATGATGCCTGTTGCTACCCCAGCACCCGTAGGGAAACCAGCAGCCATTCCTACGCCCGTCGCTCCTGGTCAAACCGTGCCTTTGAACACGCTGCAAAATGCGGTAGTAAGGAACATGATGGCCAGCCTACAAGTACCCACTTATCATGTAGGTTATACGATTACCACTGACGCGCTGGATAAGCTTTACAAGCAGATTAAGTCGAAGGGTGTGACAATGACGGCGCTATTGGCGAAAGCAGTAGCAGTGACATTGCAAAAGCATCCTCTACTCAATGCCAGCTATTCAGAGCAGGGAATTGTCTATCATTCCAGTATTAATGTTGCTGTAGCAGTGGCAATGGATGATGGTGGACTGATTACGCCAGTACTGCAAAATGCTGACTCTGTAGATATCTATTCGCTGTCGCGTAACTGGAAATCCTTGGTAGACCGTGCTAGAGCTAAGCAACTGCAACCAGAAGAGTACAATAGCGGCACGTTTACGCTGTCGAATTTGGGGATGTTTGGTGTAGATCGCTTTGATGCAATTTTGCCACCGGGACAAGGATCTATTTTGGCGATCGGAGCAGCCCGTCCGCAAGTCGCAGCCACAGCTGATGGTATGTTTGGTGTGAAGCAGCAGATGCAGGTGAATATTACCTGCGATCACCGTATCATCTACGGCGCTCATGCTGCTGCCTTCTTACAAGATTTGGCTAAGTTGATTGAGACGAACGCCCAGTCTTTAACAATGTAATGGGTAATGATGAATGCTGAAGGCAAGAGGTAAGAGGTAAGAGGTAAGAGGTAAGAGGTAAGAGGTAAGAGGTAAGAGGTAAGAGGTAAGAGGAAGGATATTTCATTCTCCCTCAGCCCCCTCAGATCCCTCTGCTTCACACTTCTTCTAAAGCGGGGAGAGATATTACCCAGTCTCGCAGCAGATTGTTAACTTGTTCGGGAACTTCATCGTGCGGACAATGACCAGCCCGGAGGAAGTATTCTTGTAGCTGCGGACAGTATTGCCGAAACTTAGGCGATCGCTCTCTTGCATTCATCCAAGGATCGGCTTCTCCCCACAGCAGCAACAACGGACAAGTTAACCGTTTTAGCAGCACGTCAACTTTTTCCCCTTGAGGAGTGCTAAAGACGGAAGCAAACACTTCTGCTGCACCGGGATCGCAAGCGGGACGGGAAATTTCTTCTACTAACTGGTCTGTAATTGCACTCTTGTCAAGATAAACTTTTTCCAGGGTTTGCCGAATCACCCAAGGCTGGCGAACGTACTGAAATAAGAGAAAACGCGCCCAAGGTTGCGCAAAAAACCACTTAGCTGACTCACCTAAGAATTTTTGCCACAGATCCGGCTGTTTTGGCGGCTGAACTTCTGATTGTATCGGTTCAGATTCATCATTAGGCTGCTCTTGACTAAATGGCCCGGCACTGTTAAGTAACACTACACCAGCAGCGGCATCCGGTCGCTGGCCAGCAACACACAAACAAGTATATCCGCCTAAAGAATTGCCTGCTAACACGGCTGGCTGACCAATAACTTCACTGATAAAGTCATGCAGTTGATCTCGCCACAAATCGCCGCTATATTCCAAATTCGGTTTGGCCGATCGCCCAAAGCCTAATAGATCGATCGCAAAGACATGAAAATCTTCACAAAGCCCAGTAATATTCTTGCGCCAATGGTCTGTAGAAGCACCAAAACCATGCACCAACAGTAGCGGTGGACGTTGTGGGTGTGGTTTTCCCGCCTGCACGTAGTAGATCGAATGCCCGCGCCACTGCCAATATTTACCTGGAATAGGAGCCGTATAAGGAGCTTTTGTTGCTTGCACGATTGAGTTAATCTTAAGTAGTTATGTTAAGTAACATTAATAATTTTAAATTAATTGTTATCGCTTGGTGGTCAGTCGCCAGTGGTAAAGCACAAAGGACAAATGACTTATGACAAATGACAAAGCTGTGATTTCAGGTAAAACTAAACTATTGGGGGTAATTGGGCATCCAGTGTCACATTCTCTCTCGCCAGTGATGCATAATGCCGCGATCGCTCACTTGGGATTAGATTATGTCTACTTACCCTTACCCGTTAAACCAGAGAATTTACAAGCAGCTATCCAAGGTTTTGAGGCGATCGGATTAACAGGCTTTAACATTACAATTCCTCATAAGCAGGCAATCTTACCTTTCTTATCTTCAATTTCACCCATTGCTCGTGCTGTGGGAGCCGTCAATACTGTTTGGCGTACCGATGCGGGTTGGGAGGGTACAAACACCGATGTCGAGGGATTTCTCGCCCCCCTGCTGACTCACAACCGCAACTGGAGTCAGACAGTTGCAGTAATTTTAGGCAATGGTGGTGCAGCCAGAGCGGTAGTAGCAGGCTGTGCTGAGTTGGGTTGTGCTGAGATTTATGTCGTCGGACGTAACATCCAGACAGTAGAGGAATTCTGCAATAGTTGGAGTAATTCAGCTTTAGCGGATAAGTTGGCTGGTAAGTTATATGCCTGCACTAGGGATAAACTACCAGATTTAATTGCTAGGACAGATTTGCTTGTGAACACAACCCCTGTGGGGATGCATCCCCATGTAGACCAGTCGCCTTTGAGTTTAGATGAAGTATCGCTGCTAGCAAAAGGTGCGATCGCTTACGACTTAATTTATACCCCCAGACCGACGCAGTTTCTGCAACAAGCAAAGCAACAAGGTGCGATCGCTATTGATGGGTTAGAAATGTTAGTCCAGCAGGGCGGAGCAGCATTAAAAATTTGGTTACAGCAACCAGCCCCAGTAGACATCATGCGTCAAGCCTTGCTACAACACCTAAAATTATGAATGATGAATTATGAAGTGAGCATTTAACATTCATCATTTAGCATTCAGCATTCATAATTTCCTCATTCTTCCGCCCAACGCCAATTATAGCGATTCCACTGATACACGCCTTGAATTTCGTATTCAGCACCGCTATCAAAACGGATGATGCAATAGGTGGAGTCTTCAACATTGCTAGTTTCTTCCACTCGAATCACAGTGCAAGGAAACCATTCACGGCTACAAGGGCCATCTTCTTGTACCCATTCCCACAGAGCATTCGATACTTCAATGCGATCGCCCAGTTTGAGTTTTAATGGTTCCTCTGCCTCAATTTCTGCATATTTAGTGAAATGAAAAGATTTGATGCTATTGAGCCAAGCTAAACCAAAGCGATCGCGGATAAATTGCACTGCACCAGAATCTCGCTCCTGCAACCAATCATTCATCAGTTGAATTTTCCAGGGGCGATTTTGTTGCTCTTGTTCCCGAACAAATTGCAAAAAGCTTCGACGTTGTTCGGGTGTGAGTTCGTCTAGAGGATTAGTCACATCTGAGTTCAGATCGTAGTTATCTAGTGACTCTGCTGGTTTTGGCATCAATTCCAAGACCACTTGCAGCAGTATTTGTTTTTGCTGCTGATTGAGAGGACAGCTAGCTACATCACAGCTATTAAATGCTGCTTGCAGGGCTGCTTCGATCTCAGGGGGGATCATAGAGAATAGCGCTTGAGGATCTAATTTCCTATTTCCCTAATTATTACAAATCATTATAAGGTTTCTCAGATTCTTGTTTTTTTGCTCGATGGCGAGTGGGTGAAGAAGGGGTAGGTTTGTCTTTACCCCTTACCCTCTAATTACGAATTCCGAATTATACTGAGGTTGCTCTGATTATGATTTGAGTTGAGTTTATGCGGTTTCGAGTTCTTTCGATTCTATTATCTTGCCTTTTGGGGATAAGTACTTGGTTGTTCGCTCCGCCTGCTTTAGCGCTGACCCAGATTAAACTATCTAACCTTTCTTATCATGAGTGTCCGCCTGAACTTGCCAAGGGAGCCATTACCAGTGGCGGTACGACAATGGCAGCAAACTGCTTTATTGTCACAGGTAAAGCAGAGAATCCATCTAACAAACTAGTTTACGATGCAGATATTTTTGGGCGCATTTACGATGCTAACAATGACTCAGTAATGCAAAATCGAACCCGTATAGGCTCGATCGCACAAATCCCACCTGGAGTGAGTGATTTTGAGTTACGAATTTCTGTCCCAGCCAATCAGCCTTTACCGCTACAACTAAAGCAGTTTAAAGCGGCTGGTTTTGCCGCTCAAGTCAGACGGTAATAATTAGCTAGGGTAGATTTGTTGCAACTAAAGACGGTGTTATTGCCATAAATCCAGCTATTTCCCCGCAATATGTTAGATAAACCCAGGTTGTATGGCGCTACCGATTAGACCTCCTACCAATTGGAGGACGAGGATAGCCAACATGGGAGAAAGATCGATACCGCCTAGAGGAGGAATAATCGAGCGGAACAGATTCAGATAAGGATCGGTGATCTGGCTCAAAGCTGCGAATGGTTGGCTATACCAATTTACCGTTGGAAACCAAGTCAACAAAATCCGGATAATCAGCAATACCACATAAATTTGGATAAAAGTATTCAAGGTAGTAATAAGCAAAGTAATTGGAGAACTCATGGATGGGTAATTTCCTGGCTAAATGGCAGTAGTAATAGAGAATTGATATTAATTTAGCTGATATCACCTCGTTTCTGCATCGGCTAGAAGCGAGAAAATGACACTTGAAACTTCATCCACTCTTTTGGTATTGAGCGTGGATTAACTATAATTTTTGTTCGGTGCGATCGCCTCAGAGCGTTATATCCTCACCGCGCTCTACTGGCGACTCATCTATTTCAATACCATTAACTTCACCCAAAGTCAAGCGCACTTCATCAATTGTCTCGTTCAGTTGGGCAATTTTATCTTCCAAGCTGCGACGTGCCAATTCGATACTTTGTTCAGAATTAGCTGCTTTAAACTGACGACGTTGCCGCTTGCTATTGTTTCCCTCTGATAAGTTGGGATTGCGTCGAACTGCATCTGCTGCCAGTTCTGACGACCGTCCAGAAGCAAGTAAAGCGCCGATTGCGCCACCTAATAAACTGCCTACAATTGTGCCAGCGATAAAGCCGCCTGTAAATCCATCACGCTGATTCATGGTCATACCGTCTTGAGGAAAGCTTGCTGATTTTTTCTTTAGAATTTGCATTTATCCCCCAGTTGCATATTAGCTTAAGTGCCAAACGCGCGATCGCCTGCATCTCCTAATCCCGGCACAATAAACCCTTGACTATTTACCGCTTCGTCAATTGTTGCAGTATATATAATTAAACCAGGATATGCGGCATTGAGTTTTTGCAAAGCTGGGGGAGCCGCCACTACAGAAATAATCCGCGTCAAAGCAGGATCGATGCCGCGCCGTGTTAGTTCTGTCATCGCCATCATAATCGACCCGCCTGTTGCTAGCATTGGTTCTGTAATTAAAACCCTAGTGTTGGGGGCAAACTGTTGTGGCAATTTGTTCAAGTAACAACTAGCTTCTAGTGTTTCTTCATTGCGCACTAAACCCAAATGATAAGTCGATGCCAAAGGCAACAATGTCTGCGCTCCTTCTAACAAGGCAAGCCCTGCTCGGAGAATTGGCACTACCGCGATCCGTACCTCTGGATTAATCATAGTTGCAGGGCAGGGAGCCAAAGGAGTTTCCACCATCAAGTCTAGGGTGGGCAACCAGTCTCTTACTGCCTCATAAGTTAGCCAGCGCCCTAGTTCTGTCATGGCACTCTTAAACAAAACCGCAGGCGTACCAGCATCACGAGCAACACCCAGCCAGTGCTTAATTAAAGGATGCGGTGGAACGTAAACGCGCAGTTGCAGTGTCATGGACGGTAGATGAGAGATGATTAATCTGAATCATCATACTTTGATGTGGGACAAGCGACTAGGGGCTAGAAAAGGATGAAGGATGAAGTGTGAAGTGTGAAGTCTGAGTAGAGACGTAGCAGTGCTACGTCTGTACCGAGAAAGTGATGAAGTATGTAGAGACGCGATATATCGCGTCTGTGCGAACAAAGTATGAAGTGTGAAGAGCTATTCATCATTCATCCTCCATCCTTCTACCGAAGAGTTGTTGCAAATCTTTTTCAATACTATTGACATATATTCTCAATCAAGTTTATATTGATTTTCAGTGTTCTCCTCTCTTTAAGGATCGGCAGGCGGGATTGGTCGGCGGTAGCAGGCTAGTCCCTATTTTTTTAGGGGCTAGGGATTAGGGGCGCTCTTGCTGGGGTAAAAGGCAAGAAAATTCCTAGTTTCTGACTTTGAGAAACGTTACACTGTACATTCAGGAAATTCTCTGAAACAGCTGTCTCCATGTCTGCCACTTCCTTATCATTCCAATCCCTAGCCTCTAGTCCCCAGCCCCAAGCCCCCAGTTTTGATGTGATCGTCATTGGCTCTGGAATTGGGGGACTAGTAACAGCTACCCAGCTAGCAGCGAAAGGCGCTAAAGTGTTGGTGCTGGAAAGCTACCTAATTCCTGGCGGTAGTGCTGGATACTTTGAACGGGAAGGATATCGATTTGATGTTGGGGCATCAATGATTTTTGGCTTTGGGACTCAAGGGACTACCAACCTGCTTACCAGAGCTTTAGAGGCGGTGAATGTCAACCTCGAAACAATTCCCGATCCGGTATCAATTCACTATCACCTGCCCAAAGGGTTAGACTTGAAAGTTCACCGCGATTATGAGAGGTTTTTGCAAGAGTTAACAGCTTATTTTCCCCACGAACGGCAGGGCATCCGCAAATTTTATGATGAGTGCTGGAATGTTTTCAACTGCCTTAATCGGATGGAATTGCTGTCTTTGGAAGAACCAAGATATCTGACGCGAGTGTTTTTTCAACGTCCTTTAGCTTGTCTCGGTTTAGTTAAGTATCTGCCGCAAAATGTTGGAGAAGTGGCGCGGCGCTACATCAGCGATCCGCAGTTGTTGAAGTTTATTGACATGGAATGCTATTTCTGGTCAGTTGTACCAGCAGATATGACACCGATGATTAATGCTGGGATGGTGTTTAGCGATCGCCACTATGGTGGAATTAACTATCCTAAAGGTGGTGTCGGTCAAATTGCCCAAAAACTAGTAGAGGGACTAGAAAAGGCTGGCGGGCAAATTCAATATGGGGCCAGGGTGACAAAAATCCTCACAGAAAAAGGTAAAGCAGTAGGCGTGCAGCTAGCTAGTGGAGAAGAATATCGAGCTAAGCGGATCGTCTCCAATTGTACGCGCTGGGATACGTTTGAGAAGTTACTCCCAGCAGCAGAAATGCCACAGGCTGAAAAGAAGTGGCAGCAAAGATATAAAAAATCACCTAGCTTTCTGAATTTGCACTTAGGAGTGAAGGCAGATGTGTTGCCGAGTGGAACTGATTGTCACCACATCTTGGTGGAAGATTGGGACAATATGGAGGCGACGGAGCAAACGATTTTTGTCTCAATTCCCACTTTGTTAGATCCAGATTTGGCTCCTGCTGGATATCACATCATTCATAGTTTTACGCCGAGTTGGGTGGAAGATTGGCAGGGGTTGTCTGCAAGTGAGTATGAAGAGAAGAAAGAGGCTGCTGCTGGGCGGATAATTGAGCGGTTGGAGAAGATTTTCCCTGGTTTGGATGCGGGATTGGATTATATGGAAGTAGGAACGCCTCGGACGCATCGGCGGTTTTTAGGGCGTGAGGATGGTACTTATGGCCCTATACCCCAGCGGAAGTTGATGGGGTTGTTGGGAATGCCGTTTAATCGCACTGCTGTACCTGGCTTGTATTGTGTGGGAGATAGTACTTTTCCGGGTCAAGGGTTGAATGCGGTGGCGTTTTCCGGGTTTGCTTGCGCCCATCGGGTGGCGGTGGATTTAGGGTTGTAGACAGCAGTTTTTAAATTGATTATCATTGAGCAGCTTTTATAGGTACAGATATACCTAATCTGTACTTTGCTTGTTATTAAATTCATCATGTATAATACCGGGTCTAACACAACTCAAAATCCATCAGGAAAAGAACCTTGGCTGGCTGTAAATTTATCGATGTTCTTCCCTGGAGTTGGGCAAATATATGCAGGTAATCTAACTAGGGGATGTATATTTATTATCGGTCAGATTTTATTATTTTTGTTCGAGTTATGGCTAGTAATCAGTTCTCAGGGAAACACGATAGCCGGTATTGGTTGTTTACTAGCTACTATGGTTGTTTTTCTTTCGAGTCTTTTTGACGCTTATAAGTGTGTAACAAGAGCCAATAATCCGAATTTTGAAGCCTTGAGAAAAAGAAGTAAAGATCCTTGGCTAGCCGTATTCCTTACCCGCATATTTTTAGGGCTTGGTCATTTATACATTAATAAGTATCTGCTGGGAATTTTACTAATAGTTATTGGACTTTTATCATATTTTTTGCCCTTGGGTTTTCTATTATCAATAATCTTATTAATTGCCTCGCCATTCTTTATTTATCACGTTTACGCATCTTCGCCAGTACGTCGCGCCGTATCAAAAAGAACGGTATTGTTAATTTCTATTTTATCCGTTGTTGTACCTTTAATTCTTCCAATTTCTTTGGCGCTACTTATAAGAACGTTTGTTGCGGAAGCTCGCTGGATTCCATCGGAGGCAATGCAACCTTCTTTGAAAAAGAACGATCGCTTGATTATAGACAAATTGAGCTATCGCTTCCAAAATCCCCAAGGGGGAGATATTGTAGTGTTCTTACCAACGGAAAAAATTAAGCAGGAAAACCCCAATCTCAAAGATGCATTTATTAAGCGAATTATCGGTTTACCTGGAGACAAAGTAGAAGTAAAAGCAGGAAAGGTTTATATCAACGACCGCCTGCTTCAAGAAAAATATATTGCAGAAGCTCCACAATATCAATATAAATCTGTGACAGTGCCTCCTAATTCTTACTTTGTGCTAGGCGATAATCGCAATAATAGCTACGATAGTCACTTTTGGGGCTTTGTTCCCAGAGAAAATATTATTGGTAAGGCAACAAAAATATTTTGGCCTTCTCAACGCATGGGTTCACTCAAGTAATGGGCAAGTATTTTTCTAGGGCTTTCGCTTCTAAATTTGAATAAGCAAAAGG
>DATNQH010000333.1:0-12745 GCA_036704105.1 Leptolyngbyaceae cyanobacterium
CGAGCCGCAGCAGCCGGAGGAACTGGCTAAAGTGATGCGCCGTTTTATCGAGCAGCCAAATTTAAGTAAATCTATGGGCGACAAATCGCAACAGTTAATGGCACAACATACACCAGAGGTAGCAGCCCAATTCCTTGCCAACGTTACATCTTTTGTTGTGAGCAATTAGTAGTGCGATGAAAAGTATAAAAGTTTTGATCTCAGCCTATGCTTGTAGACCAAATCAAGGCTCTGAGCCTGGAGTGGGCTGGAATGTAACTAAAGAGTTGGTAAAACATCATAAAGTATGGGTAATTACCAGAGAAGATAATCGCCCGTATATTGAGGCTGAGCTAGCCAAAAATCCGGTTCCTGGGCTGGAATTTGTCTACTATGACTTGCCCCTCTGGGCGCGTTGGTGGTATCGAGGACAGCAGTGGGGAGTGCAATTCCATTACTATCTCTGGCAGATTGGCATCTACTTCTTAGTCCGCCAGCTTCACCGCGAGGTGGGATTCGAGCTAATTCATCATGTTACGTATGTAAAATATTGGTCGCCCAGTTTTATTTCACTTCTGCCAGTTCCTTTCATCTGGGGACCAGTCGGGGGCGGAGAATCTGCACCAAAAGCTTTCTGGCGAGATTTTAGCTGGCGTGGCAGGGCTTACGAAACAGTACGAGACTTGGCTCGCTGGTTGGGTGAACGAGATCCATTCGTACGCATGACCGTAAACCATAGTATCTTAACCCAGTCAACAACAGAAGATACCGCCAAGCGATTGCATAAAATTGGTGCCACGAATGTGCAGATATTTTCCGAGACAGCTTTAGCCAGTGAAGAAATAGCACGACTAGCACAGCATACAGTGCCCAGTAGTTCTCAAGTCAGGTTTATTAGCATGGGTAGGTTGCTGCACTGGAAAGGCTTTCACTTAGGTTTACGTGCCTTCGCCCAGGCAGATTTACCTGAAGATGCTGAGTTTTGGCTTTTGGGGGATGGGCCGGAAAAGCAGCGGCTTCAAGCTTTGGCTGAGCAATTGGGTATTGCCCACCGCGTCAAATTCTGGAATAGGCTACCACGAGAAGAAACTTTGCAAAAGCTGAGTGAATGTGTAGCACTAGTACACCCCAGCTTGCACGACTCCGGTGGTTGGGTGTGCTTAGAAGCGATGGCTACGGGTCGTCCCGTGCTTTGTTTGGATCTGGGTGGTCCCGCTGTCCAGATAACGCCAGAAACTGGTTTTAAAGTAGCAGCTCATACACCAGAACAAGCGGTACGCGACTTGGCTGAGGCAATGACTCGTTTAGCTCAAGATTCACAGTTGCGAATCAAGATGGGACAAGCAGGACAGAAGCGAGTTAGTCAGACATATAGCTGGGAAGCCAAAGGTAATTCCCTAACTCAACTTTACGAACAAATCTTGGCTCAAACTGTCCAAGGAGCGTGATATGTCTAAACCTTTAGTATTCTTCAGCGGTCTATTGCTTCCCCCATCTGAGACATTCATCCGCGCTCAAGGGGAAGGGTTGCAACAATTTACTCCATATTATGTAGGTTCGCGTTTGGTAAAGGGTTTATCATTGCCTAGCGATCGCACCTTTGTCATTAATCGAGGTGGATCTGTAGGTGCAGCAAAAGAAGTTTTATTCAAGCAATTAGGTACTGCCCCAAGTTTATATCATCAACTACAGCAGATCCAACCCGCTCTCATCCACGCACACTTTGGCGTGTGTGGAGCTTTAGCCTTGCCTTTAGTACGTACCTTGAAACTGCCTCTAGTAGTAACCTTCTATGGTCTTGATGCCACCATGAAGGATGATTATGCTCGACGTAACTCTATTACTACGAGAGTTTACCTCAGACGCAGAGAGGCACTCAAGCGCGAGGCTAAGCTGTTTGTTGCTGTATCAGATTTTATTAAACAAAAGCTTTTAGAACAGGGTTTTCCACCAGAGAAAGTTGTATCACACTACTACGGTGTGGATACAAAAGTTTTCCAACCCGATCCAGACGTACCACGCGAACCAGTCGTACTGTTTGTAGGGCGGTTAGCCGAGAAGAAAGGTTGCGAATACTTGATTCAGGCTATGGCTAAGGTACAAGCACAGATGCCAGAGGTAGAACTGGCGATCGTTGGTGACGGGCCCCTCAGACTCCAATTAGAAGAATTAGCCGCAAAATCGCTAAAACGCTACAAATTTTTGGGATTACAACCCTCGGAGGTAGTCAAGAGTTGGATGAACCGATCGCTTTTACTTGCTGCTCCGAGTGTCACAGCCTCTACAGGCGATTCTGAGGGATTGCCCACGGTTGTGGTAGAGGCTCAAGCTATGGGTTTACCTGTTGTAGGTTCGGTTCATGCTGGTATTCCCCAAGCTGTAGTGCATGGAGAAACTGGTTTCTTGGCAGCTGAGCGTGATTGGAAAAGTCTAGCAGAATATATTTTGCGACTACTTCAAGATCCGATGCTTTGGCAAAGTTTTAGCCACAGTGGACAGCAGCGAATGCGAAATTTATTTGACCTGCGCCAGCAAACTCAAGCTTTAGAAGGTATCTATAAAGCTGTTTTGCAGGGAGAAGTACGAACTTAGATGTTTTAGGATGAAAGACTCCCAAGCTATTTCAGAAGCTAGGAAGAACATCTTTTCTCTATTGAGATAAGTCTATATAGTTTTTTATTTTTTATTGCAAGTAGGTTATCAGGGCGAAAATATGCAGACTTCTAGAAGGTTCGAGACTCAAAAATCTCAAGAGCAAAAACAAGCGATGTCTGAGGACAAGCCGCTATGTGTCTTGGCAAGCGCTCAGCAGATGGTGGACGCAATGCTTGCTGCTCCGTCAATTGAAGATTGTGTGGTACTCAATCGAGCAAAGGAAACATCCGCACCAGAGTTTGTTGCCTATATAGTATCTGCTGGAAAGTTTTCTCCCGAACAGATTCACGAATACTTGCAAGCTACTCTACCCTCATATCTTTTGCCGATCGCCTATGTACCCTTGTCTAAGCTACCGCTTACTCCCACAGGACAGATAGATGAGCAAGCTTTAGTTGCTGTAGAGGTAATTGATTCTGACTTAGTACAAAGATGGGAAATTCAACTGCAATCTCAACCGCAAATCGAGCAAGCAGCAGTAGTAGTGCAAGACTATGCTGAAAGTTCTTTATCGCTGCATCTATCTGATTTGCTACCCGATCTGAAATCGACCCCAAGCACTAGTGCTGCAACTCCAACTGTAACTGTCACTCAGGACGTTTTGAGTGATGAAGAATCTGCACCGAAGCAAAGCGCGATCGCTTGTGGTGGATCTTTGCCTGAAGAACCTGATGCTCCCACTACCCTACCAGAAGTCTTGCAACGAGCTGCTCGTAAAACAACGGGAGATAGCATTGTCTACCTTCAGCCAGACGGTTTTGAAATCGCTCAATCTTATGAGAATTTATTGGAGGAGGCAGAACGGGTTCTAGCTGGACTGAGAAAGCTAGGGCTGAAACCTCAAGATAAAGTAATTTTTCAACTTGAACTCAACCAAGATATCATCCCAGCTTTCTGGGGTTGCATCCTCGGCGGTTTTATTCCCGTAATTATGGGAGTAGCACCAACATACAGCACTTCCAATAATGCAGTTGATAAGCTGTGTAATGTCTGGCAGTTGTTAAATAGTCCTTTAATTTTAACCACTGAGCTACTGCAAAAATCAGTACAATCCCTAACTCAATGGCTACCAAATGAAAATTTCAAAGTTAGTGCAATTGAAGGATTAAGAAAGAACGAACGCGATCGCTCCTATCACCCAAGTAAACCGCACGAACCGGCATTTTTCAACCTTACTTCTGGTAGTACCGGAATGCCAAAATGCATCAGTTTAACCCATTGGAATCTCATTTCTCGTGCCAGAGGAACTAATATTCTCTCACAACACAATCAGAAAGATGTAATTCTAAATTGGTTGCCCTTCGATCATATTGGTAGCATTTCAGACTGGCATATCCGTTGTGTTGAATTGGGTTGCAAACTTATTTATGCCACTAAAGAATATATTCTCGGTCGCCCATTAAACTGGTTAGATTTAATCGCTAAATATCGCATTACTCATAGCTGGGCACCTAACTTTGCCTATGCTTTGATTTATGATGCCTTGAAACAAGAACCCAAACACAATTGGGATTTATCTTGTGTCAAATCCTTACTTACGGCTGGGGAAGCAGTTTCTTCGACTGCTGTGAAGGATTTTATCGAAAGTCTTGCCATTTATGGTTTCAAGCAAACAGCAATCAGACCTGCTTTTGGTATGGCAGAGATGGGGTCTGGTATTACTTACTATCAACCAACAGTAGAAAATCCTTTACTCTTTCACACGGTTGACAAATCTTCCTTAAGTGGCTCGATTAAAAGAGTAAAACTAGAGCATCCCAATTGTTCGATTTTTACAGATTTAGGGGCGGTAATTCCAGGCGTAACAATTCGGATTGTAGATAAGGACAATTCAGTGCTGTCTGAAGATACAATCGGGTATTTGCACGTCAAAGGAGATGCAGTATTTTCAGGTTATTACAAAAATCCAGAAGTTAATAAAGAAGTATTTGTAGAGGATGGCTGGTTTAATACCGGAGATTTAGGCTTCATTTCTAACGGACACTTGGTTGTGACGGGAAGAGCCAAGGAAACCATTATTATTAATGGAGCCAATTTCTATAATCATGAAATTGAAGCAGTAGTAGAAGAAATTGAAGAAGTTGATGTTTCTTATACTGCTGCTTGTGCTGTAAGGGATGCTAAAGGTAACACCGATAAATTGGCAATATTTTTCAGTGCCTCTGGTGTGGATGAGAAGCATTTAATAGAATTAATTAAGCAGGTACGGCAAATAGTTGTTGCTAAGGTAGGAGCAAATCCAGATTACTTAATTCCGGTTGAAAAAGAAGTTATTCCCAAAACAGCAATAGGTAAAATTCAGCGATCGCAACTCAGCAAATTATTTGAAGCAGGTGAATTCAATTCCATTCTCAAAAAACTTGACATCCTGCTCAAAAATGCTAATACTCTGCCAGACTGGTTTTATCGCCAAACTTGGCAACCAAAAGAAGTCATTACTTTATCAACTCAACCGTTGACGGGTTCAACTCTAGTATTCCTTGACTCTTTGGGTTTGGGTGAGTCGATCTGTGCAGAACTAAGCCGCCAGCAGCAGCCATACATAAGTGTTGAGCTTGGATCTGATTTTGCTAAAGTGGGGCGCGATCGCTATCAAATCGATCCTCAAAATCCCGATTATTATCAGCAACTATTCCAGTCTTTGTCAAAAGAGAACTTACAGATCGGTCAGATTCTGCATTTGTGGAATTATGACAACTATAGCGGAGAAATCTCTAGTCGTGAAGCCCTAGAACAGTCGCTAGAACTGGGAATCTACAGTTTGCTGTTCTTAGTACAGGCTTTGGCTAAAGAACATAGTTCAAAGCAGCCTGTTCGCCTGTTAGTTGCAGCTAGTCATACCCAGCCTACATCCCTGTCTGACAAAGTTGCGCCGGAAAAAGCGCCGATATTGGGTGTAGTAAAAGCAGTTTCCCAGGAATTACCTTGGCTTGACTGCCGTCATGTAGATTTATCTTTAGACTCAGTAGAGAACGATGCTGAGCGCATTATAAAAGAGTTACGAATATTGCAGCGATCGCCAGAAGTCGCCTATCGCCAAAATCAACGTTTGGTTCCCTGTTTGGAGAAAGTTGACTGGAGTCAGGAACCAAAGCAAGAACTACCATTTAAGCAAGGTGGAATGTACTTACTCAGTGGTGGTTTAGGCGGTATTGGAGTTGAAATTGCCAAGTATCTATTGCAAAATTACAATGCTCGTTTGCTGTTGGTAGGTAGAACTCCCTTACCAGAGAGAAGCCAGTGGGAAGTTATTCTTAAGCAAGGTAATGTCGTTGCTGAGCGGATAGAGGCTTATCTTACTCTAGAGCAACTGGGAGGAGAGATTTCATATCAAGCTGTTGATATTTGCGATCGCACGCACTTACAGCAAGTAGTAGATCGAGCTAAGTCTATTTGGCAATGCGAACTAGATGGGGTAATTCATTTAGCAGGAACAGCGCCAGAACGGTTGTTAGTTGAAGAAACCCGCGACAGTCTAGCAGCAACTCTAAGTCCCAAAGTTTTAGGTACTTGGGCGTTACATCAACTGATTAAACACCAACCTAACAGCGTTTTCATCAGCTTTTCTTCGCTTGCGAGTTTCTTTGGCGGTGCAACGATTGGTGCTTATGCAGCTGCCAATAGTTTCCTAGATAGTTTTTCCCACTATCAGCGACAGCATTCTTTGCAGAGTTATTGCTTTGCTTGGGGGATGTGGGAGGCAATTGGTATGAGTCGAAATTCCCAAGCTAAGGATGTACTGCGAGCAAAAGGATACCAAGCCGTGACTTTAAAGCAGGGGATGCATTCACTGCTGGTAGGTTTGCACCACAATTGCGGACACCTATTAATCGGTTTGGATGGCAGTAACCGCAATATCCGACGGTATGTAGAACCGCAATCATGTCGCCGCGTTCAATCGCTGTCTGCTTATTTCACTGCTAAAACTGACTTAGTATCCTCATTAGAAGCATTATTATTGCGCGATCGCTTTGGCACAGAAATTACTTTCACTTCCCGCCAGTTGAAGGAAATGCCGCTAACAGCAACGGGTGAAATCGACCGAGCGCAGCTTGTCGCCATGAGTCGTGCGGGAGCCACGCAGCAGGTGAAGCCGAGAACCGAACTAGAAAGCCAATTAGCTCACATCTGGCGGCAAGTATTGGGTGTTACCCAAGTAGGTATTCATGACAACTTCTTTGAATTAGGTGGTAGTTCTCTGCAAGCTGCAAGGCTTTTTGCGGAAATTGAGAAAACCTTTGGCAAAAATCTGCCTTTGGCTACACTCTTAGAGGCTCCAACAGTAGAGCAACTGGTAACATTTCTCAACCAGGAAGGCGAGTCAGATTTGTGGTCTACATTGGTGCCAATTCAACCACATGGTTCCAAGCCACCTTTGTTTTGTATTCATGGTGCTGGTGGCAACGTTCTCATGTACCGCGAACTAGTACCATACTTAGGTTCAGACCAACCAATTTATGGAATACAGCCAAAAGGACTTGATGGACACGAGACTCCTCTCAACCGGATTTCAGAAATGGCGGCTGTTTATGTCAAAGAAATGCGTGACTTGCAACCTCAAGGTCCCTACTATTTAGCAGGTTTATCTGCTGGTGGCTTAATTGCCTTTGAAATGGCTCTAGTCCTTCAGTCTCAAGGTCAGCAAGTGGCAATGCTCGCCTTGATCGATCCCCACGCTCCTGGTTATCCCAAATTGTTGCCTGTAGTACCTCGATTATTATCGTTGCTACCTTATGCAGCTTACCATGTTGCCAAAACAAGCCCATCTCGTATAAGTAAGCTGATTCGAGCCAAACTTAAGCTGGATGAATCACAATCAGCAGCTAGTCACCCAGCAACAAGTGCAAATCTTCAACACAACGAGCAATTAGAGGAATTAGCCAATACAGAGGTAACGATCGATAACAATAGAAACTTGCCTCGAAAAATTAATTCATTCAAGGAGCGATTGGAATATTTCAGCCTCTGGCTTCTCAAGTTTACTCCTTGGGCATTTCTGGTACCAAGGTTTTACTTAGAGGAGGCGAGTTCTTTGCCTGACTCTCTTCAGAAGATTCAAAAAGCTAATGTTGAGGCAATGCTTACCTACAACCCACAAGTCTATCAAAGTAATGCAATCCTCTTCCGCGCAACCGAACAACCACCAGGATGTTATCGCGATCCTAAATTGGGCTGGGGTAATTTAGTAGCCCAAGGTCTGGAAATTTACGATATTCCCGGCTATCACAGTGAATCCCTACTTTATGTAGAACAAAGTATCAAAGTTCTCAGCAAGCAATTAAAGGTTTGCTTGGATAAAGAGATCGCGACTTGATCGAGGTATTAGGTGATAGATGGTAGGTGATGATGACTATTCAACCAGACTTGAGGCAATAATGCAACACCAGAAGCTTCAACAAATTGACCAAGACTTGATAAAGCTACTTGGGGAAAGAATTTCAGTCTTGGCATCAGGCATACCTACTATGCAGGAGCAAATATCAAACTGCTCAACCTACTTAGTTGAGGCTGGCGTACCAGAATCAGTTTGGCAAAATGTTGTCTTAGATTGTATTGCTGCTGTCAATACTGCATCCTCGTCTGTGGTTTCAATTGAGCCGCGCAACGTGACTGCGATCGGCGGCGACGGTATGATGGGGCGCTTCTTTGGCGATCGCCTACGTGCAGCCGGACATAATGTTAGCGTTCTCGAATACAACGACTGGGACAATGCAGAGCAATTGCTGTCTCAAGCAGATTTAGTATTAGTCTGCGTTCCTCTCAAAAGTACATTGGCTGTAATTCAAAAGGCAGCTAGATACTTCCGTCCAACCACTGCACTAGTTGATATTGCCAGTATCAAAACTCCCTTCGTGCAAGCTATGCTAGAGCAGCATCAAGGACCTGTATTGGGTTTGCATCCAATGTTCGGTCCAGGGGTCAAATCCTTCTTGTCGCAAAAAGTTGTAGTATGTCCCGGTCGAGGAGATGAGGCGTTCCAATGGTTCTTAGATGCAATTAAAAATGATGGCGGCAAACTGATTACCTGTACGCCCGAAGAACACGATCAGATGATGATAGCTGTCCAAGCAATCCGGCATTTCTCTACTTTTAGTCTCGGTGTTTTCCTGGCAGAAGAAGAGATTGATATCGCCCGTAGTTTGGATTTTGCCAGCCCGATTTATCGCTTGGAAAGCAACATAGTCAGTCGTCTGTTTGCCCAAGATGGATCTTTATACATCGATATCATCCTAGGTTCCAAGGAACGCACTGAGGCAATTGCAAGGCTGGCGCAGACTTATAGCCGTTTAGCAGAATTGGTGGCACACAAAGATCGTTCCGCCTTGATGCGCGAGTTTGTAAATGCTCGCAATGCTTTTGAACAAGAGTCTGATCGCGCTCTTGAAGAAAGTAATTATGTCATCAACGCTATGAGTACGCTTTTAGCGGCAAACGAAGTCAAAGCCAATCTAATGCCAGCACCACTTAAACTTACTTGAGCTATCTGAAAATGAACTTACGACAAAAGGCTGCCAAAGGTATAGCTTGGTCTGCAATCGAAAACTGGGGTAATCAGGCGATCTATTTTGTCTTATTTTTCGTGCTTGCCCGCCTGCTGCCGCCAGAAGCTTTCGGGCTGGTTTCCTTAGCTGGTGTTTTCATCAGTTTCATGATGGTCTTTGCCGATCAAGGAATTAGTGATGCGATCGTACAACGCCAAGATCTAGAACCAGAACACTTAGATACTGCTTTTTGGACTAACCTTGGTGTTAGTGCCTTGCTAACAATATTTAGCATTGCTGCTGCCCCTAGCGTATCTAACTTATTCCATCAGCCTACTCTGACACCAATTTTATCTTGGTTATCCCTGAGCTTTTTAAGTAGTGGCTTTAGTAGCGTACAGCAGTCACTTTTGCGTCGTCAATTCGCCTTCAGAGCTTTAGCAATGCGATCGCTCTTAGCGATATCTCTGGGAGGCATCGTTGGTGTAAGTATGGCTTATCTCGGCTGGGGTGTCTGGAGTTTGGTTGGTCAGCAGTTAGTCGGTCGCTTAGTCGCTGTTATAACTCTGTGGTGGGCAAGTGACTGGCGACCTGGTTTGAAGATTTCTGCTAAGCATTTTAAGGATCTGTTTTCCTTCGGGATGAAAATGCTGGGTAGTAGCATACTTGCTTTTCTTAGCATCCGTTCTGATGACTTTTTAATCGGGTACTTCTTGGGTCCTGTAGCACTCGGCTACTACACAATTGCCTATAGGCTGCTGATAGCCATGACACAGATGTTAAGTGCTACCACACGCCAGGTTGCGCTACCAATATTTTCCCAACTACAGCAACAGACCGAGCAGCTAAGGCAAGCATTTCTCAATGCCACGCAGTTATTGAGTTTGTTTGTTTTTCCAACCTCTTTAGGTCTAGTGGCTCTGGCTCCAGAGGTGGTGCGGAGTTTGTTCGGAGAGCAATGGATACCAAGCGTCCCGGTGATGCAGATTCTTGCCCTTAGTGTCATCACACAGATAGTCGGTACTCTCGGTGGAATTATCTTAGTAGCAGCTGGCAAGCCTGACTGGGGTCTAAAAATGATTTTGCTCAATACTGTAGCTAATGTCATCGGTTTTGCGATCGCAGTTCGATGGGGCATTGTGGCTGTAGCAGCATCATTTGTAATTCGTGATTATCTACTTCAACCTGTTTTGTTTTGGCTTGTCTATAAGTTAACAGGCATCAAGTTTCTCACTTACATTCGTCAATTTGTCGTCCCATTGGTCGGATCGTTAATCATGGTTATTTTTATCTTGGGAGCTAAATTTTTCCTCAGCAACTTACTAAACTTGCACGCATTACTAGCTGCTTGTGTGACGCTTGGAACGTTGATTTATATAGGGACAATCCTGTTAATCGCACCAAAAGTTTTCTGGCAAGTAGTTGATTTTGCCAACTTATCATTAGGAATTTCTAAATTTAGAAAAACTTAGAAAATATTTAGCTAAATTAAATCGAACTATTTGAATTGCTAAAAATTAATGTAAAGCATCACTTTGAGCAGAACGAAGAATATCTGAGATTTGGCGTTCTTAGATCGCTATAAGGTTTATATTTGTTTAATTTTATATAGCCATTTATTTATATAGCTCAAATAGATATTCAACCAATGAAGTGTTAATTAGATAAATTTTAAAGGAAATTTCACTATGCGAGTTTTAAGTATTCATAACCGCTATCAAATTAGAGGTGGAGAAGACGAGTCTAGGGAAGCAGAGGAAAGACTGCTAAGAGAAATGGGTAACATCGTTGAAGTGTATGAAGAAAACAACGATCGCTTAGCAACTATTAACTCTGTAGAATTGGCTATGAAGACAGTTTGGTCTAAAGAGGCATATCAAACAGTAAAACAGCGACTAAAAAAGCAGCCCCACGATATAGTTCACGTCCAGAATTTTTTTCCTCTGATTTCTCCCTCAGTCCACTATGCAGCTAAGTCTGAAGGAGTTCCAGTAGTTCAGACTCTGCGTAACTATCGTCTCCTCTGTCCTAATGGTTTGTTTTTCCGCGATGGGCGTACTTGTGAAGATTGCCTCGGCAAGGCTGTGCCTTTGGCTGGGGTATGGCATGGCTGCTACCGAGAAAGCCAGACAGCAAGTGGTTGTGTGGCAGCTATGTTGACTGTTCATCGCGCTATGCAGACTTGGATGAAGATGGTAGATGTGTATATTGCTCTAACTGAGTTCGCGCGCCAGAAGTTTATTCAAGCTGGTTTTCCCGCAGAGAAAATTGTTGTTAAGCCCAACTTCGTTCACCCCGATCCAAAACCAGGAGAAGGGCGCGGCGGATATGCCTTATTTGTGGGAAGGCTTTCAGTAGAAAAAGGATTAGATACCCTCCTAGCAGCCTGGGAACAATTGGGAAAACAGCTACCTCTGAAAATTGTCGGGGATGGACCTCTAGCAGATCGAGTAGTTGAGGCTACAAAGAGACTTGACTCTGTAGAGTGGCTGGGACGCAGGTCGGTGCAGGAGGTCTATGAATTAATGGGGGAAGCTACAGTAGTGATTTTTCCATCAAAGTGGTATGAAACCTTTGGTCGAGTAGCAGTAGAAGCTTTTGCTAAAGGTACTCCAGCGATCGCTGCTAATATTGGAGCGATCGCGGAATTAATCGAGCATGGTCGCACTGGTCTGCACTTTCAACCAGGAAATGTAGAAGATTTAGCAACACAGGTAGAGTGGGCTTTGACACACCCAAGCGAACTTGCACAGATGCGCTACCAGGCTAGAACTGAGTTTGAGAATAAGTATACCGCCCAGGAAAACTACCACAGATTGATAGAGATTTACCAATTAGCGTGTGGTAATTAATTCTGAACTCAATCGTAACCAAAAATAAAAAATATGCGTTTACTTACAATTAAAGCTGGCGCACTATTAATTGTTGGTGCTGTTGTACTCAATCTGACGCACAAGCAAATTTCAATTCAGTCTCAGGTAAATTCTTTATCACCAGACAGCCTCACAATGGCTTACCCAGTAGTGGAAAAGACAACAGACAATATCGTTTTTCCCAGCGATGGAGGAGTGATTAATGTCAAAAATGCTCCCTATAATGCTAAAGGAGATGGTGCTACTGACGACACAGAAGCAATTCAACAGGCACTCAGCGATTACCCAAATCAAAATAAGATTATTTACTTACCAAAAGGTACTTATTTAGTCTCAAATCAATTACAGTGGCCTGCTGGTAGAGGTGGACAAGAACATAAAAGGACAATTCTCCAAGGTCAAAACACAGGGGCGACGATTATTAAGTTAAAAAACAATGCTCCTGGTTTTAATAATTCTTTCTTACCTAAAGCTGTAATCTGGACTGGTAACGCCCCCGCTCAGCGGTTTCGTAATGCCATTCGTAATTTGACGGTGGATACAGGTACTGGTAATAATGGTGCGATCGCTATCCAATTTATTGCTAATAATCAAGGTGCAATACGTAATGTAAGTATTCGCTCTGGCGACGGTCAAGGTCTTGTAGGTCTCGATCTGTCCTACACCAACGAAATTGGACCTTTATTAGTTAAAAATGTCAAAGTTTATGGCTTCAATGTTGGCATCAAGACCGCCAATAAAGTTAATAGTCAAACT
>DATNQH010000334.1:0-2648 GCA_036704105.1 Leptolyngbyaceae cyanobacterium
GGGCTTTTAACCTCACCCTTGATGGATTAGGTTAAAAGCCCGAACTTAATAAAATGGCGGATCAACTATAGATAAATTTCTTGTAACTTTCTCTATCGTTAAAAACACCAATAGAAGTATGCAGCTCAAAGAAGATCTCCAGAAATTACTGAATATTTTGCCCCAAGAGATTAGACAGTTTTTAGAGCAGCACCCCTTGAGGGACAATTTAATTGAAGTAGTCATGGACTTGGGTCGCCGCCCAGAAGCCCGCTTCCCGGAAAAAGCTGAGTATCTTTCCTCTACACCAATTTCATATGAGCAGCTTCGTGATTGCATTCAACGGGTAGGACGCTTTGGCGGGGATAACCGTGCCGGAATTGAGCAAACCCTGCACCGGATCAGCGCTATCAGGAATCGCAATGGCGAGATTATTGGTCTTACCTGTCGTGTAGGTCGGGCAATTAAAGGCACGATTGAGATGATTCGCGACTTGGTTGAAAAGAATCAGTCAATCCTGATGCTGGGTCGCCCTGGCGTGGGCAAAACAACTGCTCTGCGAGAAATTGCTCGCGTTTTGGCGGATGAACTAAATAAGCGCGTAGTTATTATTGACACCTCCAATGAAATTGCAGGTGATGGAGACATCCCCCACCCAGCAATTGGTCGGGCGCGGCGGATGCAAGTGGCGCATCCAGAACTCCAGCATCAAGTGATGATAGAGGCAGTGGAAAACCATATGCCAGAAGTGATCGTGATTGATGAAATCGGCACCGAACTGGAAGCTCTTGCTGCTCGTACCATTGCCGAGCGCGGTGTGCAGCTGGTGGGTACAGCTCACGGTAACGCGATCAAAAACCTAATTAAAAACCCAACGCTATCTGACCTAGTGGGCGGCATCCAGTCGGTGACACTAGGAGATGAAGAAGCTCAAAGGCGGCGCACTCAGAAGACGGTATTGGAGCGCAAAGCCCCACCTACTTTCGGGATTGCCGTAGAAATGCTGGAACGGCAGCGCTGGGTAGTGCATGAAAGCGTTGCTGATACGGTAGACAGTTTACTACGGGGGCATAGTCCTACCGCGTCAGTGAGAACGACTTCCTCCGATGGCTCGGTGACGATTACGCGTGCTCTCCCGACTAACTCTACTGCTGGAATGTCCCGATTAGCAGATGCACCATCAAACTCTCCTTTACCGTCAAATAAACGGCGTGCAGCTCGACCGATTCTACCATTGACCCAATCGCCCCTGCGGGACTCCAAGGCGATGAAGCTTTTGGATCAGCGGTCTGTTGAGCAAATCCCCAGGCAGCCCGAATACAGGAGTGACGTTGAGCGATCCTCGGGCAAAAATGGCTTTGAGAGGCCATTGTACGTTTACCCCTATGGCATCAGTCACCACTCTTTGGAAGAAGCGCTCTCAAAGCTTTCTTTGCCAATAGTGCTGACACAGGAACTCGATAGCGCCGATGCGATTTTGGCACTGCGGGCGCACTTGAGAAAACACTCCAACCTGCGGCGCATGGCAAGTGAGCGTCAGCTGCCCATCCACATGATTAAAGCTAACACCATTGCTCAAATTACCCGAACTTTGCGCGCCTGCGTCGGCATAGACGAACCGGACACAATAGACGAAAGCTTCTTTGGCAATTGTGGCGATGGAGAAGATGATATTGATGCCCTAGAAGAAGCAAGACTTGCTGTGGAGCAGATTGTGATTCCCAAAGGACAGCCAGTGGAGTTGCTGCCTCGCTCGTCTAAGGTGCGTCAGATGCAACACGAACTGGTGGAGCATTACCGTCTCCACTCCGACAGTTTTGGCAATGAACCCTTCCGCCGCTTGCGGATTTATCCGGCTTAACCTGGCCAGTCAAAAAAAAATTAATAAAATCATAGCCAAAAAGTACGATTCCACCACACACAAATCAAAATGATTTGCTAGACTAGTCAAGCGCCAAAGGATTTGCCTCTGACATAATGTCTGGAAACGCGAACCGTTGGCATAGGAGTGTTCCACTTTTGACAAAAAGTAGTGCCACCCCCTATGAAAGTACGGTTATCCTCTTGACAGAGAATTTGTTTTTCGGTTACATTATAGAAGTGTCGAGGAAAGCTCCAAGACGCACCGAACCAAGAAAAAGAAATAGTTTGAAAGCCTAAAAAAGCATCCAATCCTCGTTAAGAAAAATTAAGTTTTGGGTTAACCCCAAGACAAAAAACAAAATTAGGATTCCGGAACATAAAGTTTTCGGAGCCAACAAACTCAAGAACAAAACGGAGAGTTTGATCCTGGCTCAGGATGAACGCTGGCGGTATGCTTAACACATGCAAGTCGAACGAAGTGCTTCGGCACTTAGTGGCGGACGGGTGAGTAACGCGTGAGAATCTGCCAAAAGGACTGGGACAACAGCTGGAAACGGCTGCTAATACCGGATATGCCAAAAAGTGAAAAGGGTAAAACCGCCTTTTGATGAGCTCGCGTCCGATTAGCTAGTTGGTGGGGTAAAAGCCTACCAAGGCGACGATCGGTAACTGGTCTGAGAGGATGACCAGTCACACTGGGACTGAGACACGGCCCAGACTCCTACGGGAGGCAGCAGTGGGGAATTTTCCGCAATGGGCGAAAGCCTGACGGAGCAATACCGCGTGAGGGAGGAAGGCTCTTGGGT
>DATNQH010000335.1:0-4352 GCA_036704105.1 Leptolyngbyaceae cyanobacterium
ACTGAAGGCTTGCTCATGCATCTTTCTATAGATGGCAATATGTTAAACCTTTAATAAAAATTTTATACCTCTAGCCAGAAAATTTGTGCTAAAGAGTTCACTATCATATAGATTATATGAAACTAAGATGGTATTCTACCTAAAGATAGATGTTTAGTTAACTGATGGAGCTAAAGCAATGGATTCACCTCAGAGCAAAAAGAAAACTGGCATTGACACGAAGCTATGACTTGTAGTTAGGCATTTAATAGAACTCTAACAGCCACTCCCTTCCATTCTTGAAATAACACGAGCTAACTTGCTGGCTTAATTCTTGGCATACAGCCAATTAAGCTTTAATTTGTCATTTTCATTTGCAAATGGAGACAATTATGACAACGCCTGAGTTTTTTAGTAAATGCTTAGCCTAGCCAGAAATTCAAGCAGAAGGAAAATCATTTATCTGCTTTCAAGTCCGCAAAATTGTTTATCAAAGTTGTATTAACATTAACAAACAAATTTTTCTTTTTATTTAAAGTTTTTGTAAAATGACATCAGGGGAATAAACAATATGGCACAGCGATCTCTACAAGCATCTACTCTAGGTATTGATAAAGCGAAAAGAGCTTTTAAACGTAAGCAATGGACGCAAGAATATCTGGCCGGTGAAGTAGGGATTGAAACTCGCCAGCCAATTTGGAAATTTTTTAAAGGTAAGCCAGTTGATCGCCAGATATTTTATGAAATCTGCTTTCGGCTCGATTTAGATTGGCAAGAGGTTGCTGGCGGGGCAAAGGAAGAGACACTAATAGAAGAGGAAAAGGATAATAAATCGAATATCGACACCTTGGTGCAAGAAGTGCGATCGCATTGTCATAAAAAGATCGAAGCAAAGTGTGGCATCATCCGGTTGTTAGATACTCCTCAACCGAATCAACTAGAAGATATTTACGTCAACATTGATATTCTGGAAACCATTACCAATCAAAGATGGTTAGATATTTCCCAATTGGAAGGTTTTAATACACAACAATGCGATTGCTTGAGTTTGGATCGAGTCGATCCGGAAAGAGTAAGAGCAATGCAGGCGGTTGCAACAAATCCCAAGCTAATGATTTTTGGAAAACCAGGATCTGGTAAAACTACACTTTTGCAACAAATAGCGATGAAATGCGATCGCGGCGAGTTGCTACCAAACCTGATTCCAATTTTTATTCGGCTGAAAAACTTTGCAGAAGACACAAGCAAAACCGAGAATTTTAATTTATTGGGCTATATCAGTTCAGAGCTTGGCAGAAGCAATCTTTCAGAGCAACAAGTCAAAACTTTACTCGATCGTGGCAAAGCTTTGATTTTGCTAGATGGTTTGGATGAATTGAAAGAAGAGTCAAGAGACGAAGTAGTTAAACAAATTCGTAGGTTGTCTGAAGAGTATTACAACAATCATTTTATTATCACTTGTCGGATTGGCGCTGGGCAGTATCACTTTGAAGAATTTACTAACATTGAGATTGCTGATTTTAGCTCCTACCAAATTGAAGATTTCGCCCAAAAGTGGTTTGTAAACGTTGGCAGGAACTCACAACAGAAAGGAAAAGCTTTAGCTGCTCAGATGGTGGAAAAGCTACATTTGACAGAAAATAGGCAAATTTGCGAACTAGCTAGAACGCCACTGTTGCTTCATCTAGTTTGTTGTTTGTTTCAAGCCAAATTAGACTTTCCTGCTAAACGCTCCGACATCTATAAACAAGCATTGGATATCATGCTAGTTCGCTGGGATGAAGCGAAGGGCATTAAACGAGATGAAATTTACCAGGAGTTGTCTTTACATCACAAGCTCAAATTACTAAATCAAATTGCCACTGTCACCTTTGAGCAAGGACATTACTTTTTTCTACAAAGCAATGTTCAGCGCTACATTGTCGACTATCTCCGCACCATACCCATTGCTCAAACCGATCCAGAAGAATTACAACTTATTAGTGAAGCTGTACTGAAATCGATTTCGGTACAAACTGGACTACTAGTAGAGCAGGCGCGCGGAATATACTCATTCTCGCATCTAACCTTTCAAGAATATTTAACAGCTAGAAACATTGTCGCCACCTTTGAACCACAAGTCATAGACAAAAATCTGGCTCAGTTAACCAGCCACATGACCGATTTTCGTTGGCACGAAGTTTTTCTACTGACGGCTGGAATGTTAGAAAATGCCGACACTCTGATCCAGTTTATGCAGCAACACAGCGATCGACTGATGGCTGTGGATGAGAAATTGCAGCAGTTCCTTGCCTGGCTGCATCAGAAGTCTCTTTCCGTCGAGGCTCCTTACAAAGAAGCAGCTATTCGTGCTTTTTACCTAACACTGAACCTGACCAACGAACTGAGGTTGAGTCGTAATTTGTCTCTCGCCCTTGCAATTGATTTGAGACTTGCTGATAATCTTGCTTTGGATCTGTCGATAGATCTGGTGCTTAATCGTGCGCTGTCCCTAAGCCTCGCCCTAGTGGAGCGCCCGTCTTTGGAGCAAATCCTGGCCCTAAGCTTTGCCCTTTGGGATAACCGAACTCTTGTTTGCGCTCGGTCATTGCAGGGTGAAACGAAGTTATTACCGCTATGCGAATCGCTACAACACCTCAAAGAGGAAATACCAGCTTTCGACCAAGGTAAAGAAAATTTGAAAGAATGGTGGACTGCTAACGGTCAGATTTGGGTCGAGAAATTGAAGTCTGTGATACTTCAAGATCGCAATATTGGTCATGAATGGCAGTTCAACGAGCAGCAGAAAAAAGTGCTTCAGCAGTACTATGCTGCTAAATCTTTGTTGGTTGATTGCCTTAACAGTGGTTGTGAAATAACTTCTACTGTGCGAGAAAAAATTGAGTCAACGTTGTTGTTACCTATGAGTAAGATTGGTGATGTTTCAGGAAGTGCCAAAACTGAGTACTCACAAATGAGATTTACTCAATCAAATTTGGATGAATTCTTGTCTTTCAAAGCTCATGCATCAAAAAATTAAAGTTGAACTTGAGTTATTTGTGGACAACTTCAATTAATGGTGTGATGCAAGTCTGGACTAGTTAGTTATTTCATCCTGTCTCAATGCTTGAGAAGATCGCATTGTATAAGAAATATTTCAAACCGAACAAGCAAATGAAAGCGATCGCATTTGCTAAAACTGAACAAATAGTTATCCCTACTACTACACCTAAAGAATAATGAAGCCCATTTATACGGGCTTCATTCCTACAACTAGCTATTAACGAAACATACTGCTAACAGAGCTATCTTCGTGAATGCGCCAGATAGTTTCACCTACCAAATTCGCCACAGACAGCACGGTTAGTTGAGCAAAACGTGCTTCTTCAGGTATTGGAAGTGTATTAGTTACTATTACCTCTTCAAACACACCGCTAGATAATCGTTCGCTTGCTGGAGGTGAAAATACCGCATGAGTCGCACAGGCATAAACCTGACGCGCTCCTTCTTGGCGTAATAACCTTGCTCCCTCGCTAATCGTGCCACCAGTGTCGATCATGTCATCTACCAACACTGCTGTTTTGCCTGCAACGTCACCGATTACATTCAAAACTTCAGCCACATTATGCGCCTGACGGCGTTTATCAATGATTGCTAGTGGAGCATCGTTGAGTTTTTTAGCAAATGCCCTTGCTCTTGCCACACCACCCACATCAGGCGAAACCACAACAAGATCGGTGAGTTGTTTACTTGCCAGATAATCAATCAAAACAGGTGAACCGTAAACATGATCGAAGGGTATATCAAAATACCCTTGAATCTGTGCCGAGTGCAGATCCATTGCTAGCACCCGATCTGCTCCTGCTTGGGTAATTAGATTTGCCACTAGCTTAGCAGTAATAGACTCTCTTCCTGCTGTTTTGCGGTCTGCCCTAGCATACCCATAGTAAGGAAGCACTGCCGTAATTTGCCGTGCCGAAGCTCGACGACAGGCATCGATCATAATCATTAGTTCCATCAAGTGATCGTTCACTGGATGGCAGGTTGGTTGGATTAAGTAAACATCACAACCTCTAATTGATTCTTGGATTTGAATATAAATTTCACCATCCGCAAATGATTTGCGAATCATTGGTCCCAAATCCATTCCCAGGTAGCGAGCCACTTCCTGGGATAAAGGTATATTGGCTGAGCCAGAAAACAGCCGCAATCGGTTATTATCTGCAACCGCAATGGGAGCAGGCTGCATCTTCAAAGTTGCAGAACGTAGCACAACAGACCCTCGAAGCGCGATTATCGCCATCTTATCATCATAGATTTAGAAAGTTTATGCATAATTTTTATGAAATTTAATTTATTAAGCTTTTATAAAGTTGAGTCGGCTTTTTAATAAT
>DATNQH010000336.1:0-46563 GCA_036704105.1 Leptolyngbyaceae cyanobacterium
TACCTCGGTTGAGTTGACCGACGATCACTACTGCTGGATGAGTAACAACTGCTGCTTTTGGCCTGGGGACATAGCTGCGAGGCGCAATATCTTGAATACTCAGACGCTGGGCAACATATTTGTAGTGGCGGTTAATTGCCAAAAATAAGCTGACAACTAATGGTATTGCGACGACGACTAACCATGCTCCGCCTGCGAACTTCGTCGTCACAATCACGCCAAGAACGATTAAAGTAGCAACAGCACCCAAACCGTTCATCAAGGCGCTGGCTTGCCAACCAGGTTCGCGGTTGCTAAACCAACGGCGTACCATCCCAGCTTGCGACAGGGTAAACGAAGTAAACACGCCCACTGCATAAAGCGGAATAATGGCGTTAACCTCTCCTTTGAAGATAATCACCAGAACCGCAGCAGACAAACTCAAGAGAATAATACCGTTGGAATAAACTAAGCGATCGCCCAATAGCGATAACTGTCGGGGACAAAATCCATCCCGTGCCAAAAAGTAACAAAGTCTGGGAAAGTCAGCAAAGCTAGTATTTGCGGCTAAAAGTAGAATTAACAGCGTTACAAATTGAATGAAATAGTAGAAATAGTGGAGCGTTCCGCCAATTAGAATTTGCCGACCCAAAAGCGAAACTGCTGTTTGTCCTTCTTCAGGTACGATGTGATAAACGCGGGCTAAGTATGTAATGCCAATAAACATAAACCCTAGAATCACACCCATGTAAAGCATTGTGAGACGAGCGTTTTTCCATTCCGGTGGTTTAAAAGCTAATACCCCATCGGATATTGCTTCTACTCCTGCCAACGCCGTACAGCCAGCCGAGAAAGCTCGTAAAATGAAAAATAAACTTAGCCCCTCTGTGACTGGAAGATTACTGGGATAACTTTGGGGAATTTGCCCAAAAGCTTGTCGATATAAACCAAGACCGATCAAAACAAAAATACTGACAATAAACGTATAAGTAGGAATCATAAACAGGTTGCCTGATTCCTTTACGCCGCGAAGATTTGCTAGCGTCAATAAGAAAATAAAAACTAAGCAAAGACCTACCGTGTATGGTTGTAGTGATGGAACAGCTGAAGTCAGAGCAGCGGTACCAGCAGAAATACTCACAGTTACCGTAAGTATATAGTCGATCATCAACGAAGCGCCTGCAATTAGACCGGGATAAAGCCCCAAGTTCTCACGCGCAACGATGTAAGAACCACCACCATTGGGATAAGCTCGAATCGTTTGTCGGTAAGAAAGCACGACGATTGCCAATAGCACGATAATTGCTATGGCAATCGGGAGAGACAAACCTAGAGCATTACCACCCGCTGCTACTAGAACTAGTAGAATTTCTTCAGTCGCGTAAGCTACAGACGAGAGAGCGTCAGAAGAGAGAACGGAAAGAGCTGCGGCATTGCTTAACCGTTCTTCTGCATGAGCGCTTGTCGGTAGTGATTCACCCAGTAAAGTTTTTTTGAACCAGGAAGAAAAAGGCATGACAAGTCAACTTGGGAAAAGTTTTTCTTGCTCGCTGAATTGAGGGCAAGAGCGATCGCTTTTTTTTGCAGATGCGCGATCGATTCCAACAGTATATATGTATCTAAAGCAAACGTAGTTGACCCTGAGTATCTTCCGCTGGTATAAAATTATATTGTGTAGCTATTTCTTCCGAACTTTGCCGCTCTGAGTCTGCTTCCTGCCACACTTGAGTTTCTACTGCTAGTAACTGTTGTGCTGCTTCTAGCATCCCATTGGCAATATCTTTGAGATCTGAGCGATTATCTAAGTAAGTTTTTAAAGCTTCGAGCGGGTCAATGCTATTACTTGTACCTAATTCCGGTACGCGCGGTCGAGCTAACTGGCTGACTAGTTCTGGTTGAATTGTGTAGTTGTGTGCTGGACTCAAAGCTTGATGGATAGTTGCAATGTCAATCAAATCGATCTGATCGGAACGCAGTTTATAAATCAGTCGAACTACAGCATCTTGGATGTTCTTTTTTTCAATTGCTTTGAGCAAGGCGGATTGGGGATCGGCGGCATTAGCAAGATCTACATTGATGGTGCAAAAGGATCGTACAGGCAGAGGGCAAAATTCCCACTGGACTTTACCTCGTTCCAGTTCAATCATCACATAGCCTTTGTCTTCTTTTTCTTCACTAAAATCAACTCGCTCGATACTACCTGGATAGATGACTGGCGGATCGTTAGAAGCATTAAGATTTTGGTGGCGGTGAACATGACCTAGAGCTACATAGTCAAAACAAGGACGAATCAGTAAAGATAGGGGAATGGTAAAACCCTTACCCACTGCCAAGAAACGTTCTGCTCCATAGCAAGCATTATCAATCATCAAGTGACCCAAAAGAACCGTTGGCACGTTGGGGTCGAGACGACGAATTTCGCCTTCCATTACTACCCGCAGGCGTTCGATCAATAGCTGGTTTACCTCAGCTAAAGATAAACCTTCGGTTTCTGGACGGGCAAGTAGTGTAGAACGAGTTAGCCAGGGAAGAGTAATGACTTGAACTGCACCGTTGCGAGTTTGGATGTGGTGAGTAGTGAGGCGATCGCCCACCATAAATCCTGGCACTCCCAAAGTACGATAGATGCATAAACTTGCCCCACCTTGCCCTTGGGAATGTTGGTCGTGATTGCCTACCAACAATACAGTAGGTATTTGGGCATCTACCAAACGGCGAAATTGGCTAGCAAACTTTTCCTGTACGAATGGAGGCGGTGTGGCATCAGGAAAAGCATCACCGCCAAATAAAACCAAATCCACTGGTTCTGCTAAGGCTCGATCAATACACCTAGACAAGGTATTGACAAAATCCTCCAGCCGTGTATTTAATCCAGTATCTGGATTGAGTCTTCCATGAGAAAAGCCGCTTCCCATGTGGATGTCGGATAGGTGGAGGATTTTAATCATAATGATGAATGATAAATGATGAATGATGAATTATGAAGCATTCATCATTCATAATTATCTAAATGTGAATTCCGCATTCAGTTTTGCCTGTACCCCGCCAGCGCCCAGCGCGTTCGTCTTCGCCTTCGGCTACTGGTGTGGTGATTGGTTCGTCGCCAATGCTGGGATAGCCTTGGTCGTGCAAGGGATTATAAATCACATTATGCTCGAATACGTATGCCCAAGATTCTTTCCGAGTCCAGCTAGCAAGGGGATTGACTTTGAGGCGCTGTTTGCTATCTAGTTCAAATACTGGCATATCGGAACGGGTGTGAGCTTGATCGCGGCGACGGCCTGTAATCCAAGCTATGGCGTTCAGTTCTGCTAAACCTCTTTGTAGAGGTTCAATTTTAGTAAGTTGATGAAATTGGGTAATATCTTTATCCCAAAGGGCTTCGCCGTATTTTGCAGCAAAGGCTTCACGAGTGTCAACGTCTGGAATTTTGTAAGTTTTGAGATCTAAATTGTATAAGTCCTTGGCTTTGGCAACTAACTCTATACTTTGAGGAAAGTGGTACAAAGTGTCGAGAAAAATTACCGGAATTCGCCGTTGCAAGTCGCGGTAGAGAATATCGGTAATCACCAAATCGTCAACGTTAAAGGCGCTGGCTTGCACGAATCCAGTTGGAATATTCTCAATACACCAAGCAAGAATCTCTCTGGGGCTGGCAGCATCGTATTTTCGGTTTAGTTCTTCCAGGTTAAAATTAGCAGCTTGGGGCGTTGCCGAAGGAGTTGAATGAGTCATACTGGCTATGATGTTAACTATTCTTCATCTTTAACAATAGCTAAATATTGCATCTGCCAAAAGACAGGAGACGTAAGTCGGAAGTTGCAACCTGCCAGTCATACCATTTTAGATTTTAGATTTTGGAGCCTTGGATTGATAAAATGCTTGCAAGTCAGGTTTTTAGCAAGCCTTTAGGTTGCAGCCATAAAACCAAATGGTGTCAAAATTGAGAGTTCGGCTTCGGGGAAGCGGAAGACAGAATATATAATTGCTGCATCTGGCCTTGTTCCTTTGTCCTCTTTCGCTTTCCGGCTCGAAAAATGCGATTAATTTTGTACAGCAAGCCTGGTTGCCATTTATGTGAAGGTTTGCAAGAAAAGTTAGAACAAATTATAGAAACGCGAAATTCCGCGTCTTTACAACTAGAAATCCGTGACATTACTAGTCATGAAGATTGGTTGCAAGCTTATCAATATGAAGTCCCGGTGCTATTTGTCGATGCTATGGGTAGAGAATTGCTTCTACCTCGTCCATCTCCCAGAGCGACACTTAAGCAACTAGAGCAAATGCTAGAGAAATACAAATGAGAAACGATCGCTTCAAAAATTATGAAATCCCAATACCCAATACTCAAATCATGATTCATAATTCATAGTTCAGCGCTCTAGTCACTGATGATTGTGAGGATTTCTTGATATGAAGCTGCGTGAGTTACTAGCAAACGTTGAGAGCATTGAGCAATTGCCACATCATCCAACCTTAGACATAGAAGTCACGGGTTTGGCGACTAACTCTCATGCTTGTCAGCCTGGAGATTTATTTATTGGTATGCCAGGAACAAGGGTAGATGGAGGGGAGTTTTGGCAAAGCGCGATCGCATCTGGTGCTGTTGCTGCTTTAGTTTCCCCCCAGGCTGCACAAAAGAGAGCAGGGGGAGCTGAGGCTGCAGGGGGAGCGGGGGGACATCCTTGTATAATTGTGGCTAGCGATATGATTCAAGCTTGCGCACAGGTAGCAACTACGTTTTACGGCTATCCGGCGCAAAAGATGAAACTTGTTGGTGTTACAGGTACGAATGGCAAAACCACAACTAGCCACCTGATCGAATTCTTCCTCAACAAAGCTATACCCACAGCTTTAATGGGAACGCTCTACACCCGTTGGGCTGGGTTTGTGCAAACAGCAGCTCACACTACACCGTTTGCAGTCGAATTACAACATCAACTAGCAACTGCCCTACAAGCTGGTTGTCAAATGGCGGCGATGGAAGTCAGTTCTCACGCTTTGTCACAGGGAAGGGTGATGGGCTGTCGGTTTGAGGTGGCTGTGTTTACTAATTTGACTCAGGATCATCTCGACTTTCACCGCGATATGGAAGATTACTTTGCGGCAAAAGCTCTGTTATTTAGCCCCGACTATCTTCAGGGGCGGGCTGTGATTAATGCTGACGATCCGTATGGGCAAAGATTAATTGCGAAGCTGAATTCCGAGCAAGTTTGGCGCTATAGCGTTCAAGACTCAACGGCTGATTTGTGGATGAGCGACTTGAACTACGAACCAACTGGTGTGAGTGGAATGTTGCATACACCAAACGGTAAAGCAGGCTTCAGATCTCCTTTAGTCGGTCAGTATAATCTAGCTAATTTACTAGCAGCAGTAGGAGCAGCTTTACATTTGGGTATGGATTTGCAAACGATCGCCTCTATATTGCCAGAATTTTCTGGAGTACCAGGGCGAATGGAGCGAGTGCAAATTGATCAGGAACAAGAGATTGGCGCGATCGTAGATTACGCTCATACACCCGATAGTTTGGAGAATTTACTGCGGGCAGCGCGACCGTTTATTCCTGGTAAAATGATTTGTGTATTTGGTTGTGGCGGCGATCGCGATCGCACCAAGCGCCCAAAAATGGGTAAGATTGCTGCTGAGTTAGCAGATCTAGCGATCGTTACCTCAGATAACCCCCGGACAGAAGACCCAGAGAAAATTTTGCAAGATATTCTCGCTGGTATTCCACCCACAATTGAACCATTAGTAATTTGCGATCGCGCAGAAGCTATTCATACCGCAATCCTACAAGCTCAACCAGGGGATGGGGTACTAATTGCGGGTAAAGGTCATGAAGATTACCAAATTCTCGGAACTGAAAAAATTCACTTTGACGATCGCGAACAAGCAAGAGATGCTCTGATGCAAAGAAAAAAATAAAAATGAACTATGAACTATGAAATATCAAAAGTGAGTAGAGACGTAGCACTGCTACGTCTTTAGTAAGTATGTACAGACGCGATATATCGCGTCTGTACTATGAAATAGAAAATTTCATCTTTATTCTGAGCGCCAACATCTGCGCGCGAGGGCATGGACGAACCCTTCAACCTTCTCCTAACTCCTGAATTCTTCGTAAACAATATTGGCTTTTTGCCTGTTTATGGATATATCTCTTTATAAGCTAGCGCTGAATATGGAAACACCACCATCTCCGATGTTGGTTAGTCCAGCAACTCTGTTGTCTTTAGCAGAGTCGGTAATGGAACTTTTGGTTGAGCAGCAAATTTCAGCTACCCTCTGGCTGAGACTACCACCTGGAAAAATTTGGTACTCAGCAATTAGACGCTACCACGAGCAAGTAAAAGTATCTCATTCTACCTATGTTTGCCATACTCAAAAGACAGGATTAGATCGGCTTGTCCAACAAGGCTTTCCGATGGTACCAGTTCAAATAGTACCAAACAGCCAGTTAAGACGCGATTATTTCCTGTTAGTTTTGTCGCCTCAATTTTCTAGCTTGATTTTGGCTCACCGTTCTCGAATGAGAAGGCAAAAAAAGGCAAAATTAAAAGAAAATAATAGTCAAAAGAAAATTCTGCCGTTAGTCAGTGTTTGCTCTTTTGAGGAAGGAACAATTCAGGCGGTGTTAGATGGGTTGAAACACTCAATTACACAAAGCATCAAATTGACGTTAGTCCAGCCACAATCCCAAACTAAAAATCTTGACTTATTAAAAAATTGGGATTCTCTATGTATTTGTCCGTCAGCACCTAATCAGTTGCTATTAGAGCAATTACTAGCGAAACAAATTCAGCAACAAGATGCGATTCGACGCAGTGCAATCAGTGAAAGAATTACTAAATTAAGGGGAGAAAACAAAGAATTATTTAATACTTTATGTCGCAAAAATGATTCATTAAGTAGTATGTGCGAGGAACTGCGCATTCCCCTAACTCACATGAAAACGGCTTTGAGTTTGTTGAATTCTCCTCATCTCAAACCACCACAACGTCAGCGCTATCTGCAAATGCTCAATAGTGAGTGCGATCGCCAAAATTCACTGATTAATGGTCTTTTGGAGTTAGTGCAGCTGGAAAGCTCAGAGTCGCAAACAGTTCTACAACCGCTACGTTTATATGAAATTGTGCCTGGGGTAGTCAGTACTTACCAGCCCCTAGCTCAAGAAAAAGGAATTATGTTAGCTTATACGGTTTCTACCGATCTACCACCAATTTTTTGTTCCCCTAATTGGGTCAGACAAATTGTAATTAATCTACTGCACAACAGTATTAAGTTCACTCCAGGCGGTGGTCAAGTTTGGGTAAAAGCGTCAGTTCAAGGTGATTATGTGCAACTAGAATTCCGCGATACTGGTATTGGCATATCACCTAATGAAATCCCTAAAATCTTCGATCGCTTTTATCGCGTTCGCTCAGCCTCTAATGAAGATACCAATGGTGCAGGATTAGGATTAACAATCGTGCAGCAATTGCTGTTACGCTGTGGTGGCTCGATTTCAGTTAAAAGTAAGCCAGGAGAAGGTTCTACCTTCAATGTACTATTACCAATCGCGCCTTCCACTCCTGAAAACTCGCGCCCAAATTAAGTCAGTAGCGAAGACTCTCGCCACTGGTTCGTCGCCCCTCGTCTCACCTCTAAAGGCAAGAAAATCGTTAATACTTCGCCTTGGTGAGGTCGCTGTCGCACGATTAGTTTACCGCCAATCGCTTGGAACAGATGCTTTGTGGCTGTGAGATTGAGACTGATGTTACCTGTTTCTGGTTGGAACATCAGCAACTGACCGAGGGATTTGCGGATTGGTGAAACTGAAAAACTTTCTGTGTCGTCTCCACACTGAGACTGGGAAAATAGTTGTAACTTTAATTGATCTCCTGCTGGCATCACTTGTACCTGGATATGACTACCTGCGGGTAAGCTGCGGGTGAAATTCTCAATCACGCCTGTCAGCACTTGATCGAGCATACTTGGATGACTAATTATTGTTGGCATCTGTTGTGGCATCACAACATCCAAAGTCAAGCTTCGCCGTTTGGCGCTTTGTTGCCAACGGGGAATGCTCTGCTGCAAAAGCTGTTCTAAAGATGTTGCAATTAAATAAGCATTTGTATTTTTAGCTGTTGATGTTTCCAGTTCCGCTGCTTTAAACATCAACTCCATCCGGTCAATTTGCTCTCTACACTCGTGTTCGATTATTTCCAAGCGCTTAAGCACATCATGTCCTAAATCTCGCCGCTTCATTAGCAAGCGAATTAGTGTGCGAATTGTCGTCAAGGGTGTGCGGACTTCGTGCGCAAACGCTTGTAACAACTCGACATCTAGACGATGGGAGGAGCTTTGTAATTCGTAATTCGTCATTCGTAGCCGATCCAAGCTGCTCGAAACCTCACCTAGATCTCGCTGTAATTCATAATTGTTTCCTTTGGCTCTAGCTTCGGCTCTTTCGCCTCTGGCCTCTTCTGGTTCTGGTAAATGTTTGAGTAGCAAGCGGCTAAACTGAGTCACCGTGCGGTAATCTGGTGCAACTGGATAATATTTTTCGACTAGGGTATCGAGTTGCGACACCAGAGATTTAGTACTGGTTAGTTCTACTCGCGATCGCAGTGTCAGCCATACCTGTTCCACAACTTCTGGCTCAAAGGAAAACATGAATGCTGGCACACCATCATTGTCTACTCCTGCAACCATCACCAAGCTGAAACAGGCAGTTAAAACTAGACAAAATTGTTCGGCGGCTAATGGATCGCTGGGTAGCAATGGCACTACAGATCCCGATATTGGTTCGAGTTCAACTGTTACCGTCGCATTTTCTGTGGCTGATTTTGCCGTTGCTGGAGGTAGTTGAAACGGTTTTGTACTTAACTTCAACCACTCTGTGGTAAAAATTCCTGTCTGCAAGCTGGAAAGCAGATCTTTGTGGCTCAAAACTGGTGCAGGGCCTGCCAAAAATAATCCTTTTGAAGGGTGCGAACCGTCTGCTAGCGACTGGGGGGATGAACTAATACTTTCTTGCAGCAACTGCTCCACAGCTGCTATCGCTCCTCTCCACTCCCGTTCCACCTTGGCACGTTTGAGCGTATTTGCATTTACGGGCTGGCTATGCGATTTTACTTCACTTTGACTGTGGCGAAGCAAGTTCAATTCAGTCTGAATTAGAACTTCACTGATTGTAGGTAAAATCCATTTCTGCACCAGTAATCACCCCTTCAACAGCTAGCCACTTATAATGTGGTTCGACAAACTTCTCTCAATTACGAGGTTATCGATATTGTCGCACTGGTGACAGCCGTAAAACCGAACCCTTAATTAGCGATCGCCGTTGTTTAACCACTACAATATCTAAAACTCATGTCTAGCTTGTAGAAAGAGACAGAATAATTCGCAATACCCAACAGGTGCGGGCTTCGTCCTACCTAATTCGGAATTTTCCTAAAAGTCATTAACGACTCTTGTACGAGCGCGTTTAACTGACATAGCTGCAATTAAACAAAATCGTTTGGAAAAAGCTGTCCCTACAGCAGAGCCATTGCCCGATTTCACTTGCTGCTGACTATTATCCGAGTGGGTTTAACCAAAGATGCTTTTTGTGCGCAAATATTTCTGTTCGCTCCGAGCTTTCGACTTCTAACTCAATATCTAGAAATTTGCGATCGCCTCAATCAAAATTTTGTTATTACTGACTAGGCGTAGAAATATAAACAAGCTCAAGCTTTACTTTTGCATTCACCACATCATATACCTTGCCTGATACGTTTTCTGTAGCTCCTATTTGATGTATGAACTTAGAGCGTAGCCCTGCATGGGTGGTAGTACAAAATTCTTTATTGTTCATTATTAATTTATGATTACTATATATTGAATGTTATAATTTTAGTTATAGCAACACTAATTAGATTTCCAGGTTGCTTTTAAATTTTCACTTATCGTTAGTTATAGATAAATATAGTTTACTATTTTTTTAATTAAAAAATGCTAAGCCTTATGGCATTATATAATCCTTCAAAGTAGCATTAATAAAACTGATATTTTCAAAATAGTAAACTAAAAAACATTCACCTCGGCAGCAGAAAAACCTCTCTATTGATAGAGTAGTTATTACACCTACAGGCTGATGAAATTGGGATCTAAAAAAAGCAAAAAATAGTAGACGCAGCACAAATTAAAAAGTAAACTCTGTATTTGTGCAAGCATTGTTGACACCTCAAATGGGAGAAATAAAAATGGCTTTAGGTCAACACAAGCGCGCAGTCGGTGTGTTTTCCAGTCGCCAAGATGCAGAATCTGCCATCCATGAATTAAAGCGTTCTGGGTTCCCCACAAATAATGTGTCAGTTATTGCCAGAGATGCAGATCGTCAAGGTGACATCGCTGGTGTTGATGTGACAAGACGAGGCAATAAAGCTGACGAAGGTGCTACAGCGGGAGCGCTAACAGGTGGCACATTGGGAGGACTTACTGGCTTACTCGTTGGGCTGGGTAGCTTAGCAATTCCTGGTGTTGGCCCAGTTATACTGGCTGGTGAGGTAGCCACTGCAATAGCTACAACTCTAGCAGGTGGTGCAATTGGTGCTGCTGCTGGTGGTCTACTGGGCGCACTGATTGGATTAGGAATTCCAGAAGAAAGAGCCAGAGTATATAATGATCGCGTATCCAGAGGCGATTATTTACTTATTGTCAGTGGCTCGGATGAGCAAATAGCAAGAGCCGAGGCAATTCTAAACCATCAGGGCATTGAGGAGTTTGGTATATATCCACCTCTAGCTTCTTCTGCTTTCTCTACCACGCCTATGGGCGCGGCTGTTGACCCTATGGTCAATACACCTATGGGTAGCGGGTTTACAAACAGACCTGTTGACTATACGTCAGTCACAGGTATGTCTACTGGCTATGCAGCAGAAATGACCCCTACCCCTGGCACTTATGCTACTACCCCGATGGCTGGCACTACTGGTATGGGTGTAGAACGGCAAAAGCGTGCTGTTGGCGTTTTTTCCAGTCGTAGAGAAGCAGAAACTGCACTGCACGAATTAAGAGCTTCTGGCTTTTCAATGGATAAGGTGAATGTAGTCTCCAAAAACGCCGAACGGGAAGGTGAAATTGCTGGTGTTGATGTGAAAGATCGCACTGGTAATAAAGCTGACGAAGGTGCAACCGCAGGTGCAGTTACAGGCGGTGCTTTAGGCGGTCTTGGCGGTTTATTAGTTGGTCTTGGCGCTTTAGCAATTCCTGGTATCGGGCCTGTGATGTTGGCTGGTGCTGCGGCTACCGCTGTTGCTACTGCTCTTTCTGGCGGTGCAATTGGTGCTGCTGCGGGTGGTTTAGTTGGCGCACTAGTTGGTCTAGGAATTCCGGAAGAACGCGCCAATGTTTACAACGACAGATTATCGAGTGGCGATTATCTAGTCTTCGTAGATGGTACAGAAACAGAAATCCAACGTGCTGAAGCAATTCTCAGCCATCGTGGTATCCAAGAGTGGGGTGTTTATGACAATCACGATACCCAAACTCAACACAGCGATCGCATCGCTACCGATACCCGTGACACTAATTATAATACTGGCGTTACTGATACCGATGCTCCAGTAACCATCATTGACCGTCGCGATCCGACTGTGTAGAAAATTTTACCTGTTCTAGCTTGCACTTAGGAAGATGCAGCAAGAGTGTTTAGGCCAAAGCAGACAGGTATATTACCTGTGGGATGGGCTTTGCAGCCCGCCCCAGCCTCAAAATCGGAATATCTGACATTCAATAGAATTACTCCTCATACACACACCTTAAATCATTCTTAGAAATACTCAAGTGGGAGACTTAAAAATGAACAAATTGATTCCATTACTTATAAGTGGAGTTTTGGTTGTTGGTGCATTCGGTTGTGAAAGTGGTGTTGAAAAGACTAGTACTGATGCTCCCAACGCAGCTAACGAAAGCGCTCAAGCACCAGACACGGGCACAGCACAGCAAACTCAAAATGATGCCCAAAGCGAAACTCGTAGAAAACAGCTAAATTCTGACATTCGCTCCCGCGAACAGCGCAATAATGCTACAGGTGGCGATACACAAAGAGCTAGTGCGGATCTCGAAAGCGAAGTCCGTAGTAAATTAGAAGCAAACATACCAGCAAGTCAGTTAGCTGTTGAAGCCGAGGAAGGTGCTGTAACTGTAACAGGAACAGTCCCTACACCAGAGCAACTTACTAAAATTGACACTTTGGCAAAGGAAATTAAAGGTGTTCAAAGTGTGACTAATAAAGCAACAGTTGCTCCGGCGAAAAAGTCATAAAATGATTAAATTTTAAGATGCAGAGCATCTAGACTCCTTCATTACCAGTAGTAGGGTGGGCAATGCCCACCTTTTGGCTAGAGTGATGAAACAATAGATTCAGTTTTGAACTACTTTATATCACTTAAAACCGCCAACAATTTTTCTATGTGTGCGGTTTGATGAGTCGCCATAACTGAAAGTCGAATCCGACTTGTTGGTACTGTGGGAGGGCGGATAGCTGGGGCAAAAATACCAGAAGTTTTGAGTTCCAAACCAATTTTTAAAGCATCTGCTGCACTTTCCAATTGAATACAGAGAATTGGAGATTCTGAAGGTAGTAATTTAAGCGGTAGTTGCTGCAATAGCTGTTTCAAATCATTTACATTTTGCCACAGTTGATCGCGGCGTTCTGGTTCTTGTTGGACAATATTAACTGCTGCTAGAGCAGCTGCGCTATCAGCAGGTGAAAGTGCAGTGGTGTAAATCCAACTAGCAGCACGATTACGCAAAAAGTCAATTAAAGCAGCAGCACCAGCTACATATCCACCTAAACTTCCCAAAGCTTTGCTAAGAGTGCCAACTTGCACTATCTTGCTTCCCGTACAGCCGAAATGTTCTACACATCCAGCACCTGTAGTGCCAAAAACACCAGTGGCGTGAGCTTCATCAATTAACAGCATACAGTTGAACTCTGTAGCTAGCTGCAACAGATCTGGTAATGGGCATAAATCGCCGTCCATACTGAAGACACTATCAGTAATAATGAGGCAGCGACGATAGTGATCGCGTTGTTGGATTAACTGATTTTTTAAAGCTTCGACATCACAGTGGGGATATTCGATGATGGTTGCACCACTGAGAATTGCGCCATTTTTCAAACTAGAGTGATTGTATAAATCTGACAAAATCAAATCGCGCTTACTGACTAAAGCCGCGATCGCACCTATATTTGCTAAATATCCAGAACTGAATGCCAAAGCATCTTCTGTTTGTTTGAGAGCTGCGATCGCTACTTCTAATTCTCGGTGTAGTTCTCGATGTCCGCTGAGTAAACGAGAACCAGTGCTACCAGTACCAAATTTTTGACAAGCAGCAACAGCAGCTTGAATTAATCTCTCATCCCCAGCTAGTCCAAGATAATCATTGCTGGCAAAGTTGATGAGTGATCCTCCGTCCATTTGGATAATAGCACCAGGGCGACTATTAATTGTTTGTACAGAGCGATACCAATCGGCTTTGTGTATTGTTGCTAAAGATTGTTCTATCCAATTGTAAGCATCGCTTGACATTGTAAATTAATCTATTTATTTATAATGTAGGAAAAAACTTTAATTATTGCTGATTCCAATTTAAAATATGGAGATTGTATATAGCGTTTATAAAGTACATATTCAGATCTCGCTTTATACGCTGAAAACTTCTTTTGTTTGTTCTCGCAGTAGTGTTGATTTACATGACATTTCCTAATTTACTATTCCAACAGGTTCAATTGCAATTATTTTACTGGTATTAGTACAAGCTATTAATTTATCTATAAAGTTTATTCATAAACAGAATCGTTAAAATAAGCTTTCATACCGTTAACATCGGTTTATCGGTCATTGATATATCTTGCGCCTTATGCCCTATATAGTACTTTTGTGCTAGCTTCGGCAGTAGCGATCGCTTTATTTCATTTAACTAACTATTATGTCTATTGTCTTAGCTGAAAACCTAAGCAAAGTATATCCTGTAGCTGTCAAAGAACCTGGACTTAAAGGCACAATTAGCCACTTTTTCAGCCGTACCTACCGTAACATTGAAGCGGTGAAGCAAGTTTCCTTTGAAATTCAATCGGGGGAAGTGGTAGGCTTTTTGGGGGCAAATGGGGCGGGAAAGACTACCACCTTAAAGATGCTCACAGGTTTAATTCATCCCTCTGCTGGAAGAGTGAGAGTAGCGGGAGACATCCCTTTCCAACGCAAACCAGCATTCTTACAACAAATTACCCTAGTTATGGGGCAAAAGCAGCAACTAATCTGGGATTTACCAGCATTAGACTCTTTGAAAATCAACGCTGCTATCTATGGACTTTCCAACCAAGACTATCGCCGCCGGGTTGGGGAACTCACAGAGATGCTTTCCCTGCAAGATAAGCTAAATCAGCCTGTGCGTAAACTCTCCTTGGGTGAACGAATGAAAGCCGAACTGCTAGCAGCACTTTTGCACCAACCCAAAGTATTGTTTTTAGACGAACCAACCCTAGGGCTTGATGTCAACGCCCAAGTAGGGGTACGGGAATTCCTGCGCGAATATAACCAAAGATATGGCGCAACAATACTGTTAACCAGCCACTACATGGCAGATATCACCGCCCTGTGTGAGCGAGTAATGGTAATTCACCAAGGACAATTAGTTTATGATGGCAGTTTAGCTCGGCTAGTTGATAACTTTGCGCCCTACCGTGAAGTTCGGGTAGAACTTGCCCACCCTCTAGCTGAAAATGAGCTATTACCCTATGGTGAAATTAAATCAGTTGAAGGGCAATCAGTACGTTTTTGTATCAAGCGAGAAGCACTTACTCGGACAGTGGCGAAGATACTAGCAGAGCTAGAAGTCCTCGATTTAAGTGTAACCGATCCACCCGTTGAGGAAGTAATTGGGAGGGTATTTATGGCGGGGGCTGTTGCATGAATTCAACATTCAGAAAAGCCAGAGTTTTGCTCACATCGTATTATGCATATATGCTCGAATATCGAGCAGAGTTATTTTTGTGGGCTTTGTCTGGTAGCTTACCGCTAATTTTGATGGGAGTATGGACGCAGGCAGCCCAAAGCGGACAATTTGGACTAGCACCAGTAGATTTTGCCCGTTATTTTCTTGCTGTTTTCTTGATTAGGCAATTTACTGTAGTTTGGGTGATTTGGGAGTTTGAGAAAGAAGTAGTCGAAGGAAGATTGTCTCCCAGGCTTTTGCAACCAATCGATCCAGTATGGCATCATGTCGCCTCTCATCTGTCAGAAAGATTAGCCCGTTTGCCGTTTGCGATCGTTTTAATAGGGCTATTTTTTGGCCTTTATCCTCAAGCTTTCTGGATACCGAGTTGGGGAAATTTTTTACTATTTGTTATCGATCTTTCTCTTGCTTTTGTCTTGCGCTTTTTGATTCAATATACCTTTGCTTTATTTGCTTTTTGGACTGAAAGAGCTAACGCAATTGAAAACTTTTGGTTTCTATTCTTTCTATTTTTTTCTGGGATGATTGCACCCCTGGAAATGTTTCCACCAACATTGCAAGAAATATTACTTTGGACTCCCTTTCCTTATTTAATTCATTTTCCGGCAAGCCTGTTAATTGGACTACCAGTTAATTTAGTCCAAGGGTTTTTGGTAACGCTGGGTTGGTGTGTGCTGTTTTTTATTTTAAATCGCTGGCTGTGGCGACAGGGATTAAAGCAGTATTCTGGAATGGGCGCTTAGGGATTTTGCCTGGGCAAGTTAAACTCAAAGCAATATTTTTCTATGAAGCTGGCGAGGCTAAGCCTTAAAAACCTAGTTACTAGGCTAAGCCTGGTAACTAGAATAGCCATATAGATACGCTTTCTGGGAGCTTTGGCAGTGTGAACAGATATTTTGGTGTGTTGAAGTTGTTGTGGGGTGCTGCGATCGCAGCTGAATTAGAGTATCGCATCAACTTTATCCTCGCTGCGCTTACCAGCCTGGGCAATCTCTCAGGCAGTATCTTCGGACTCTTTTTGTTCTACCGCACTGGCTACACTTTCCAAGGGTGGCGATGGGAAGAAGCTCTGATCGTGCTGGGCATTTTTACTCTACTGCAAGGCTTTTCTAGTACCTTTTTAGCCCCTAACTTGAATAGAATCGTCGATCATGTGCAAAAAGGAACACTCGACTTTGTGCTTTTAAAACCTATCAGCAGCCAGTTTTGGCTTTCCATTCACACCCTTTCACCTTGGGGTTTGCCCGATATCATCTTTGGCGGCATATTAATTGGCTACGCTGGCGGTCGGCTAGGTATAACATTAACTAACTACTTAATCAGTGCAATTCCGCTCGTATTTGGTCTGGGTAGCCTTTACAGCCTTTGGTTCATGCTGGGGGCGACTAGCATCTGGTTTGTCAAAATTTACAACGTCACTGAGGTGTTAAGAGGACTACTGGAAGCTGGGCGTTATCCTATGGTTGCCTATCCCATCGCTTACCGTTTCTTCTTCACCTTCGTAGTGCCTGTAGCATTTTTCACTACAGTTCCAGCTGAAGCAATGCTAGGTCGCGTTCAGGTCGGTTGGATCGTTGGTGCAGGGCTGCTGGCTTTGGGACTTTTAATTGTAACTCGTTTTTTCTGGAGTTTTGCCCTACGCTTTTACACCAGTGCTTCTAGCTAAATTTACCTTCAGATAGAGGATTCCAGACAGACTTGTTGAACTCAATGGAAGGACAAGACAATCGAGTGGGACAAGTAATGCAAACCAAATCAATCGAGACCAAACGGCTGGGAAATACTGATGTTACTATCAGTGCGATCGGTCTGGGGGGAATGCCCATGTCTATAAGAAGTAGACCCCCCGAAGACGAATCAATCAAAGTGATCCATCGCGCCCTTGACTTAGGTGTGACGCTGATTGACACGGCTGATTCATACTGCCAAGATGAATCAGATAAACACCACAACGAGCGACTCATTCACAAGGCACTCCAGCAATATCAGGGGGATGTTAGCCAAGTCATCGTTGCTACTAAAGGGGGCTTGATGCGTCCCAATGGTGATTGGACTCGTGATGGCAACCCCGATCACCTGCGTGAGACAATTCGAGTTAGCTTTGAATCTCTAGGTGGTGAAAAACCAATTGATGTTTGGCAGTATCACGCACCCGATCCGAACTACACGATTGAGGCATCCCTCACACCTGCCAAAGAGGCTGTGGAACAAGGTTTGATTCGGTTTGTGGGTGTTTCCAACTTTTCGGTGGAACAAATTAAACGCGCCCGCGATGTGGTAGATATTGTCTCTGTCCAAAACCAATACAATCCTTGGCATCGTCAGCCAGAATCTGATGGTGTGCTGGAGTACTGCGAGAATAATAATTTAACTTTCTTGCCTTGGAGTCCTTTGGGTGGTAGCAGTCGCGTTAGTAAACTAGAAGATATTACAGTTATCGCTGAACTAGCTAAGGAAAAAGGCGCATCAGTATACGCGATCGTACTCGCATGGCTACGGGCGAAGTCACCCTGCATCGTGCCTATTCCTGGTGCTAGCAAAGTTAGCAGTATTGAAGGTTCGGTGCGATCGCTTGAAGTTAAGCTCTCAGCAGAGGAAGTACAACGGATTGATCGCCAAACTTAATAATTATGAATGCTGAATTATGAATGCTAAAAATCAATTCATAATTCAGCATTCATAATTCATAATTTACTCGCCAAAACTATAAATTTTCTGCGTTTCCAACTGATTCACAATCGAAGAAGGCAGAGTTTCCTTGCTAAAGGTTTGTCGATCTAACTTGACTTGAAGACCACTCAAAGGATCGACACCAGGAGAAACCAGAAATTCTAGTTGCTGGATGTAAGGTAAATTTACCAAACTATCTAGAATTTGAGCGATCGCTTGTAAATAGGGATGATTTTCCTGCTGATACCAATCAGCCGCCGCTACCTGAGCTTGATCGAAACCTAAGTGGACGGTGAGGGAAGGTTTCCCAAATAAGGCGATCGCTACTGGTCTTGCTTCTTCCTGTAACAATAAATGTTGAGATTTAGCTAAATAACGCAGTTTTTCTAGGCGATCGTAGCGCCCTGTCACTGATAGTGGTTCGTCCTGCCAGTGCAGTGCTAGGGTGACAAGATAAGTTTGCAACAACATATGACCCAGCTTTTGGGCTTTTGTCGCCAGATACGTGGAATTATAGTCAGTCGCTTCGATCAACAGTGGCACTCGATCCACCACTTCCAAACCATAACCCTTCAATCCAGCAATTTTACGCGGGTTATTCGTAATCAAGCGAATTTGCTTCACGCCCAAATCGTTAAGCATTTGCGCCCCCATACCATAGTCACGCAGATCGGCTGGGAAGCCCAAACGCTCGTTCGCTTCGACCGTATCCAATCCCATATCTTGTAACGAGTAAGCCTTTAGCTTATTAATTAACCCAATTCCACGCCCTTCTTGTCGCAGGTAGACTACTACCCCTTTGCCTGCATTTTCAATCATTTTCAAAGCTGCTTGCAGTTGCATCCGGCAGTCACAGCGCATAGAACCCAAGGCATCGCCTGTGAGACATTCCGAGTGCATCCGCACCATCACAGAAGAGTCTTGAAACTCTGCCGGATCGCCCTTGACAATTGCTACGTGTTCTGTATTGTCCAATGTGTGGCGATAAGCGTAAATTTGGAAATTCCCAAATTCGGTAGGTAAATTAGTAACAGTTTCGCGCAGAACAAAGCGATCGTGCTGGAGGCGATAGCCGATCAAATCCGCAATGCTGATAATTTTAAGCTCGTGAAGTTTGGCATATTCAAACAACTGAGGCAATCGTGCCATTGAGCCATCTGGATTTTGGATTTCACAAATAACCCCAGCCGGGTACAGCCCTGCTAGCCTAGCTAAATCTACAGCCGCTTCTGTATGCCCTGCCCGTTTCAGTACTCCCCCCTCTCTAGCCCTGATGGGAAAGATATGTCCAGGGCGACGTAAATCTGAAGGTTTTGTCGCAGGATTGATCGCAAATTGGATAGTGCGGGCGCGATCTTCGGCTGAAATTCCCGTTGTTACACCCAGATGCGGTGCAGCATCGATGCTGATAGTAAAAGCAGTTTGGTTGCTGAACGGGGTGTTATGACTTTCTGGAATCGTGCTTACCATCAAGGGTAAGTCAAGCTCATCCAAGCGATCGCCTGTCATAGCTAAACAAATCAGCCCGCGTGCATACACCGCCATGAAGTTAATCATATCCGGTGTGGCAAACTGAGCGGCACAAATTAAGTCGCCTTCGTTTTCCCGGCTTTCGTCATCTACCACGACAATCGAACGTCCGGCTTTAAGATCGGCTAAGGCGGTGTCTATCGAGTCAAACTGAAAAGATTGATTTAAGGCGTATTGATGCTGCGGCACAGAGAATTTTGGGTTAAAGGAACTGTAAAGTTTATTAATATTTGCTTATCTTTGATTTTAGCTGCTTTAAATGAACAGGGCGACATTAAGGAAGTCAGAATTAAACGCAACTACCAAGTACAGACCTAGCAGTGCTACGTCTCTACCAACCAGCAGTTTTTTCAGTTGAGTGAGATCTTAAACTAGCTGTATTGCTAGGTATGTAACACTTTTGGGCTATGGAGACTGTAGTAGTCGCTCGCTTTTATCGAGTTTCAGTCCGTTTTTAGCTGAGATTTGGCGTAAAACCCTGGCTGTGGCGATCGCTCTGACTGAATTTTTGATAAAAGCAGGAAAAATGGAAAAAATTGTTGCAACTATAATTTAACTTTTAGTACTACAATGCAGCGAAAGTTAAATCGTTTTAGTCTTTACTGTTAGCTTTTTGTCATTTGTCATTGGTCACTAGTCATTTGTCGATTGCTGGCGGCTTACCGCAATCGCGTTGATGTGAATAACGCTCGATCTACAACCAATGACAGTTAATCGCTGTTTATTAACCAAAAGTGCATTTTAAGGACGATCGTTATGGGTAATGAAGGGCGCGTATCGGTAGGAATTGTTGGCGCGTCAGGATATGGCGGGGTGCAACTAGTCAGACTGTTAATGGATCATCCTGAATTAGAACTCGTTTATTTAGGCGGCGAAAGCAGTGCGGGCAAGTCTTTTGCAGATATTTACCCGCATCTGGCTCATCAAGTTAACTTGCCAATAGAGCCAGTAGATCTAGAAGTAATTGCCAGCCGCTGTCAGGTAGTATTTCTCTCGCTGCCGAATGGGATGGCTTGCAATTTAGCTCCTGATCTGGTAGACAAAGGATGTAAAGTTCTAGATCTTTCTGCCGATTATAGATTTAACGATCTGGAAGTTTACCAAGCTTGGTATGGCAAACAGCGAAGTGATGAGAATATAGCAGCAAAAGCTGTATATGGCTTACCAGAACTGTATCGCGATCGCATTGCCGAAAGTCAGCTAATTGGCTGCCCTGGCTGCTATCCTACCGCTAGTTTGTTAGCACTCTCACCACTATTGAAGCAAGGTTTAATCGTCCCGGAAACTGCCATTATCGATGCTAAATCTGGTACATCAGGCGGTGGTAGGCAAGCTAAAGTTGGGTTATTGCTAGCTGAAGCAGATAATTCTCTCGGCGCGTATGGCGTTGGTAGTCATCGCCATACTCCGGAAATCGAGCAAGTTTGTAGTGACCTAGCAGGTCATCAAGTAACAGTGCAATTCACTCCTCACTTGATCCCAATGGTGCGAGGGATTTTAGCAACCGTCTATGCTACCCTACGCGATCCTGGCTTAGTTAGAGACGATCTGATTACCATCTACACAGCTTTTTATCGTAACTCTCCTTGGGTATCTATTTGCAACAGTGGCACTTATCCTCAAACAAAATGGGCTTGCGGTAGTAATCGGTGCTATATCGGGATTGAAGTAGACGGGCGGACTGGTCGAATAATTGTCATGTCAGCAATTGATAACTTGATCAAGGGACAAGCAGGACAAGCGATTCAATGTTTGAACTTGATGATGGGTTGGGAGGAAACTTTGGGATTACCCAAAGTTGGTTTTTATCCTTAAAGTAAGGTAAAGACAAATGCTGAATTATGAATTATGAATTATGAGTTATGAAGTATTCTTTCATTGCTGCATTCAGCATTCATCATTTAGCATTCATAATTCAGCATTCATCATTTAGCATTCAGCATTGCTGCATTTTTTATTTCGGACCCATTCCCACCGTTCCAGCATAAACGGCGCGATCGCCTAGTTCATCTTCGATTCGCAGCAGGCGGTTATATTTAGCTACCCGTTCGCTGCGACACAGAGAACCAGTTTTGATTTGTCCCGCACGGGTGGCTACAGCTAAATCGGCAATTGTAGTATCTTCTGTTTCTCCAGAGCGATGACTGATGATTGATCGGAAACCGTTGCGGTTTGCTAAGTCGATTGTCTCCAAGGTTTCGGTCAGAGAACCAATTTGATTTAGCTTAATCAAAATCGAGTTACCAGCTTTTTGCTCAATTCCCTTTTGCAGGCGAGTAGCGTTAGTGACAAATAGATCATCACCCACAAGTTGGACGCGATCACCAATTTTCTGTGTCAATAACTGCCAGTGTTGCCAATCTTCCTCGTGCAATCCATCCTCAATTGACACAATTGGGTAGCGATCAACAAGCTGAGCTAGATAATCAATAAACTCAGTTGGGGCGTGAGGCTTACCATCGTATACATACTGACCTTCTTTGTAAAACTCACTCGCAGCCACATCCAAAGCTAAAGCTATTTCTTCTCCTGGCTTGTAACCAGCTGATGCGATCGCACTCATGAGTAACTCCAAAGCTGCGCCGTTGGACTCTAAATTCGGCGCAAATCCACCTTCATCTCCGACACCAGTCAGCAAACCCTTTTCATCTAATACCTTCGAGAGCGATGCAAATACTTCTGCTCCCCAACGCAGCGCTTCCCGAAATGAAGACGCTCCAACCGGAACAATCATGAACTCCTGAAAATCGACGTTATTAGCTGCATGAGCGCCACCATTGATCACATTCATCAACGGTACTGGTAGCAAATTAGCAAGAGGGCTACCTAAATAACGATAGAGCGGCATTCCCAGCATTTCTGCTCCTGCCTTAGCTGCTGCCAACGACACTGCTAAGATTGCATTTGCCCCTAGCTCGGCTTTGTTGGGAGAGCCATCGAGGGAAATCATTGTCCGATCCAAAAGTTCCTGATTCAACACATCTAGATCGGCAAGCTGCGGCGCAATTGTCTCATTGACGTTTTTGACCGCCTTAAGTACTCCTTTGCCGCTATAGCGACTTTTGTCATTATCTCGGAGTTCGTGAGCCTCAAAAGTCCCCGTTGAAGCACCACTAGGAACTTGGGCTACTCCCACAACTCCACTGACTAAATGCACTTCAGCTTCAATGGTAGGACGACCGCGAGAGTCAAGAATTTCTCTAGCAACAATGTTGTCAATTGCACTTTCTAGCGTGTCAATCATTCTGGGTAGTACCTCATTAGTAATTCTTAATTATCTAGCTACTAGTCACTAGTCACAGCCAGCTTAATCGTTAGGATAGGAATTCTACAGGCTATTGGGTGTGATGATAAAGACATATGCACGATTACCTAGCTGCTAAAATCACTCATTTTTGCTCAGGATGGCGATCGCAACGCTATATATCGCTTCTCTACAATAAAGATTAGATCAGAAATTGGGAATGACCTAATGCGATTACTACACACCATGCTCCGTGTTGGCAACCTGGAAGCATCTCTCAAGTTCTACTGTGAAATCTTAGGGATGAAGTTGCTGCGACAGAAAGATTATCCGGGCGGTAAGTTTACCTTAGCTTTTGTCGGTTATGGCGAAGAGTCTGACCACACTGTTTTAGAACTTACTCATAACTGGGAAGTAGAAAAGTACAATTTGGGTGATGCTTATGGTCACATTGCCCTTGGAGTTGATGATATCTACAAAACTTGTGAGGAAATCAAGGCGCGTGGCGGTAAAGTAGTACGGGAACCAGGGCCGATGAAACACGGTTCGACAGTGATTGCTTTTGTAGAAGATCCAGACGGTTATAAAGTAGAGCTGATTCAAGAAAGTAGCAGAAATGCTGCTAAAAACGAGCCGCAACAGCTACAAGGCGCAAGAAGTTAGTGGATTAGAGAAGGATGAAGTGTGAAGTATGAAGGCGCAAAATATGTAGAGACGTGATATATCGCGTCTCTCAGGAGAAAGTGTGAAGTGGCGACGAAGGAAGCTGGTAGTGACTAGATAATTAGAAATTACGAATTATGAATTACCTTCAGCCTTCAGCCTAGCCTTCGGCAACGCTGCGCGAACATACTTCTACCTTCATCAATCTTGTTTTTAAATCGAATCTAAAATCCGAAATCCTAAAGCAAAAATTGTAAAGATGCAGCCCACTGACCCTACCAAGTTTACTGATGATGCCTGGGAAGTAATTGTAAAATCTCAGGATGTAGCAAAGCGTTTTCAGCAACAGCATTTAGAAGTCGAACATTTAGCCATTGCTTTACTCGAACAAAACGGAAAAGCCGATCGCATTCTCAGTCGCGCTGAAGTTGATGTAACCAGACTCGAACAGCAACTACAAGCTTTTATCCAGCGCCAAGCCAAAGTAGCCAAGAGCGACCAACTCTACTTAGGTCGTCATTTAGACTTAATGCTAGACCGAGCAGATGCCGCTAAAGACAGTTGGCAAGATAAGTTGATTAGTGAGGAACATTTCCTCTTGGCTTTAATAGAAGATGAACGCATTGGGCGGCGTTTACTCAAAGGCTTTAACCTCGATCCAGTTAAGCTGGAATCTACCATCAAAGCGGAGCGAGGTAGCAAAAAAGTCATAGATCAATCTCCCGAATCGCGCTCCCCAGAATCGCGTTACGAAGCTCTGAATAAGTATGGGCGGGAATTGACCGAACAGGCACGATCAGGAAAATTAGATCCTGTAATCGGTCGGGATGAAGAAATCCGGCGGGTGATTCAAGTGTTATCTCGCCGCAGCAAAAATAATCCAGTTTTGATTGGCGAACCTGGGGTAGGAAAAACAGCGATCGCCGAAGGTCTAGCCCAACGCATCATCAACGGCGACGTACCTGAATCCCTGAAAAATCGTCAACTAATCTCCCTCGACATGGGCAGTTTAATTGCTGGGGCAAAATATCGAGGAGAATTTGAAGATCGCCTCAGATCTGTTTTGAAAGAAGTTACCGAATCTAACGGTCAAATTGTTTTATTCATTGATGAATTACACACCGTCGTCGGTGCAGGTACCAGCTCCCAAGGGGCGATGGATGCGGGAAACTTGCTCAAACCCATGTTGGCACGGGGCGAACTGCGCTGTATCGGTGCAACAACCTTAGATGAGTACCGCAAATACATTGAAAAAGATGCGGCATTGGAAAGACGCTTTCAGCAAGTGTATGTCGATCAACCGACAGTAGAAACGACAATTTCAATTCTGCGCGGTTTGAAAGAACGCTATGAAGTGCATCACAGCGTTAAAATCATGGATTCGGCACTGGTAGCAGCTGCTACTCTTTCCCAACGCTACATCACAGATCGCTTCCTTCCAGATAAAGCGATCGATCTAGTCGATGAGGCAGCGGCGCAGTTGAAAATGGAAATAACCTCCAAGCCATCTGAGCTGGAAGCAATTGATCGGCGGTTGATGCAGTTGGAAATGGAAAAGCTTTCTATTGCTGGAGAAGACCAACGTACCGCCATAACTAGAGAGCGTTTAAAGCGAATCGAGCAAGAAATTTCCACTTTAACGGAAAAACAGCAGCAATTGAATTCTCAATGGCAAGGAGAGAAGCAGCTGTTAGATGCGATCGGTAGCTTGAAACAAGAAGAAGAAACTTTGCGGCGGCAAATCGAGCAAGCAGAACGCGCTTATGACCTCAACACGGCTGCTAGGTTGAAATATGGACAGTTGGAGGGAGTGCAGCGCGATCGCGAAACCAAAGAAACTCTGCTGGTAGAAATCCAAAGTCGTGGATCTACCCTGCTGCGTGAACAAGTCACAGAAGCCGATATTGCTGAAATTGTTGCGAAGTGGACGGGTATTCCTGTAAATCGTTTGCTAGCATCCGAACGTCAGAAACTGCTGCAACTGGAAAGCCACTTGCACCAACGAGTCATCGGTCAATCTGAAGCCGTAGCCGCCGTTGCTGCTGCAATTCGCCGCGCTAGGGCGGGAATGAAAGACCCCGGTCGCCCGATTGGTTCTTTCCTGTTTATGGGTCCCACAGGGGTGGGTAAAACCGAGCTAGCAAAAGCTTTAGCTCAATTTATGTTTGACTCCGAGGATGCCATAGTTCGCTTGGATATGTCCGAGTACATGGAAAAACATTCAGTTGCGCGCCTAGTGGGAGCGCCTCCCGGATACGTAGGTTATGACGAAGGCGGTCAACTTTCTGAAGCTATCCGCCGTCGTCCTTACTCTGTCGTACTATTAGACGAGGTGGAAAAGGCACACCCAGATGTATTTAACATTTTGCTGCAAGTGCTAGATGATGGGCGAATTACTGATTCTCAAGGTAGAACAGTTGATTTTCGCAATACCGTAATCGTCATGACTAGTAATATTGGTAGCGAACACATTTTGGATGTTTCCGGGGATGATACCAAGTACGAACAAATGCAGAAACTAGTTATGGACGCATTGCGATCGCACTTCCGTCCCGAATTTCTCAACCGCGTCGATGACATCATCCTCTTCCACACCCTCAACCGCAGCGAGCTTCGCCAAATCGTCGGTATTCAACTCAAGCGGGTGCAAAAACTGTTAGATGAGCAGAAGATCGGTCTTGTCCTTTCCCCATCTGCCCAAGATTATCTAGCCGATCTCGGTTACGATCCCGTTTATGGTGCGCGTCCGCTCAAACGTGCGATTCAGCGGATGGTGGAAAATCCTTTGGCAACTAAGTTATTAGAGGGTACTTTCTCTGAAGGTGACACAATTGTTGTGGATTATCAAGACGGTAGCCTCTGTTTCAATCATCAAAATAAAGCGCCTAAACAGCAGCCAGCAATCACAAATACTTAAGATATCAATGCATAAATTGCTACTTTGACAATAGTTAATTTATTGAACTAGGGGAAAAATTGCTGCAAAGTTAATGATTGTGAAGTTGGGGGTGCGAGTTGCTCAAACAGTTGTGCGATCGCACGCCAAAATAGATAAATCTCTAATACCACAAGCATTTTGAATAGATGAAGTGCTTGTGGGCAGACATTTTGCCAGCCTAATCAAATCGATTTCTGACGCGATCGCTCCGTATTTCGGGGCGATTTGATTTTTTCCTTTGTTAATAGCTATACAGCACCTGTGTCACTGGATGTAGTAAAAATTTAAGCGTTACCTTCTAGAAAACTGCATTTTTTGCGCCAATCTGGGACAAAATAGCATAAAGTGTAAATTAAGATTTGTATATCTAAGCGTGAAAGCTAATTATGTAATTTAAGGCGTTGCCGGGCATTGTTAAAAATACGTATGCCCTTGCAACTTAAGTTCAAAATCATACCTATGACTGAGGATTTTGAAGAAAAATACGTATCTAATTTTATGTGGGCGAGAAGCGAAAAGCTGGATGTGATAACAATTTAATAATTAAAAGCGATTCAAAGTAGGCTGCTAGTTTCAGCACAATGTATAAAATAAAAACCCTTTGTCGGAGGACTTATCGATGACTGATTCTGTAACCATCACTCGCCCAATTCCTAAATCAAGAGATAAACTAGCCCATTGGTTCCCATATTTATTTATTGCTTTATTAGCTAATGCGGGAATTTGGGTTGCGGCTGTAGCGTATCTAAAGCTCAAAGCACCAACTTACACCAGTTCTTGGGCTATTAACGTACCTGTATCCGGATCTGCTGCTAGAGTCTCTCTACCGGATATTGGACAAACCTCTTACGATAGTAGTTCGCCATATAGCGTCAGTACTCAAGATCCCAGACAAAACTATAAATTTGTAGCTGAAAGCGATGCTGTATTGAAAGCAGCCGCAGCTCAACTCAATATTACTCCAGAAGAGTTTGGTAGACCTAAAATTAAGCTGGGTGATAGCACCTCTATTATTGACTTCCAGGTAAAAGGATCGACTCCAGAGCAAGCTCGAAATAAATCATTTGCTCTCTACAAAGCCTTGCAAGCGAGAGTAAATGAATTAAGAGTACAAGAGTTTGTTCAGCGAGATGCTAGCTTCCAGTCTTCTTTAGGTGGTTCTCAGAAGAAGTTAGAAATTGCTCAAAAGCGTCTTTCTGAATATAAAGCTCAATCTGGCTTGAACTCAAACGACCAACTGAAGGCGCTTTCCGACAACATTGAAAATTTACGTAAACAAAGAGCAGAGATTTTAGCTCAACAACAGCAATCCAACGCTCGGATGAAACAATTAACTAGTAATTTAAATTTATCCGAGCGGGAAGCAGCAGATGCTTTTGCCTTGCAAACCGACCAAGTTTTTCAACAAAACTTGCGCAACTATAGTGAAGCTAGCACTAATGTAGTGGCATTAAGCGCTAGATTTCTGCCGGATCATCCCTCAATCCTAGCTGAGGAAGCTAAGCGAGACGCGGCGCGAGTTGCCCTGTTCAGTCGCGGTCAAGATCTGTTGGGGAAACCATTGGATCAAGCAATGTTACAGAAATTAAACCTAAGCGGTGGAGGGGGGCGCGAAAGTCTGTTCCAAGCACTGATTGACGCGCAAGCAGAAAACAGAGGACTTCAGTCTCAAGCTCAAGAAACCAACCAACAGATTACTTTACTTGAGAGAAGACTCAGTGCCTTATCTCAAAAAGAAACTACCTTTGAGGCGCTCAAACGGGATCTACAAGTTGCTGAAGCTGTATTTTCCTCAACTCTGGCGAACTTAGACATCACCCGATCAAACGCCTTTGGTTCTTATCCTTTACTGCAAATGATTTCAGAACCTAACTTGTCTACAGTTCCAACTTCTCCCAAAAAGGACGTGGCATTGGCAGGTGCAGGTGCTGCATCGCTATTCGTTACTACAGGAATACTAACGCTGTGGTTACATCAGCGCCGCAAAATGTTATTGGCACAAGAGCATAAGCCTCAGTACAGAATAATGGAAAAAGAGTAAGGACGGAAGTGAAAACTTGACGTATAGAGTATAGAGGCATTAAGTTATGTCTCTAGCTTACTAATAGGTGTGGGAGTGAGGGGAGCGATAGGAGCTAACAATATGACGATTAAACCTCAAAACCTTGAGGAAAAGCTCATTTGGTACACCATAGTTGGAACTTACGGTCTTTACTTTATTGGAGCGCAGTTTGTTTGGGTTCCTGCGCTTGCTTATTTTTTAGGATTCCGCGTTTGTAAAAAACTTTGGGAGCAAACTGAATATACACCTGCCGAGGAAAGGATTTCTGTTCCTGTAACTGTGTGGCTATGGGCGATCGCGGCGATCGTAATAGAGATCGCCTTAATTATGGCTCACATAGATCTCGAACTCGGTTGGGCAAAAATGTTTTTTTCAACCGTCAATTACTGGGGAAAATATTGGGCTTTAATGGCGTTGTTTCCGCTAATTGGCTGCCTGAAAATTCGACCGCAGTTAATTTACCGAGCAGCGTGTATTCTTTGCTTGCAAAGCTTAGTTGTAACTATATTTTGTTACCTTTTCTACTTTTTAAGAATACCAGATCCAGCATATATTTCCCCTTTGTCTATTTTTAAAGGACCTGCCAGCAACTACGTAGTAGATTTGTTTGTGCTGGGTGGAGATCATGGGGAAGCTAGACAATTTCGACTACAACTGTTTACTAATTTTGCCAACACATTGGGAATTGTCGGCAACATTTACTTTTTTCTAACCAGTCAAGAATCTAACAAGAAGTGGCGGCGAATTGGCATGATTGGAGCCGCCGCTATGGTTGTGGGTTCCGGTTCGCGATCGACGATTTTCAGTCTGGCGATCGCGCCGATCCTGACTTGGTTCCTGACAAATTTTAGTTGGCCAATGCAAATTGCCACAGGCTTAATAAGTCTAATTGGCGGCCTGATTGCCCCGCAGATTATAGATTTTATAGATAACACCTGGAACAGAGCTATTAAAGGTTACAGAGGTAGTTCTGCTGTAGTGAGAAAACGATTAGAAGAAGTTGCGCTGAACCGTTGGACGGAAAACCCGATTTGGGGACATGGAGTTGTGGCTGAAAGAGGTCCAAAATATACAGAACATATGCCAATTGGTAGCCACAATCAATGGCCCGATCTTCTTTATATCAGAGGAATAGTAGGTTTTACTGCCATCTTGGCTGTGATGTTGTGGAGTACGACAGTGCTAGTAATTAAAGCTCAAAAAAGCTCAGTTGCTAGAACAGCATTAACTATCTACATAGCTTTCTGGATATCTACTTTGGCTATAGATATTGAAGCAGTTGCCTACTTATATTGGCCTGGTTTGATCGTGACAGGTATGGCCTTCCAAGAAAAACCATCAGCAGCGCCAAATTTTGTCAAAAACTATACCTTAACTTAATTGAATATTTATTACAGATTATGCACGTTATCGCTTTAGAAAATCATCCGTCTTCTTTACGAGGCGGTCAAGAATTATTCTTACTAGAAGCTTGTCGTGGCTTAGCTCGACGCGGACATAATGTCAGCTTACTATATGTCAGCGAAGGAAATTTGCTTGAGGACTATCAAAAGATTTGTACTCATGTAGTAAAAGTTGATAGTTTTAAAATAGATCGGAGTACGATCGCGCGTGCATTCAATTTTTTAGCTGATATTTGGAAGACTCCTACAAGCAGGGATAGTGTCGTCTTCAGTAATCGATATCATGACGTTCTTTTTCCTTCTGCATTAGCCTTTGCCAAAAATATTTCTCATGTTAGTTTTCTTCAACTACCGCCACTAGGACATGACTTTCCTCGTCCGCTTGCACTTGGACTTAAAGGCGTAAAAAAATTCATTGCCCTCTCAAACCAAACAAAGTTAGATTGGGTTAAAAGTGGCTTGGATGAAGAAAAAATCGAGATTGTACATGGAGGAACTAATCCAGAAAAATTTAAACCTAGCAATGATTTCTCTCTAACTAGAAAAGAATGGAATATTCCTGAAAATACCAGAATTGTTTCTTATGTGGGGAGACTGGATAAAGAAAAAGGACTGGAAACACTGATAAAAGCCTTTGCTTTATTACCTAAAGGCAATGTTAATACTAGGCTATTGATTGCAGGAAAACCTTTAAGCCAAGGCGAGGAATATAAAAAATCCTTAGAACAACTTGTCATAGATTTAGGTATAGAACAGGAAGTAAACTTCTTAGGTCATGTGGCTAATCCTGGCTCGGTATATCAAGTTAGTGATGTAACCGTCCTGCCTAGTTTATGGTCTGAACCTTTTGGTAGAACTAATATCGAATCAATGGCTTGTGGCACACCTGTGGTAGCTAGCCGCACTGGGGGAATAACTGAAATTTTGACCGGAGAATTTGAAAAGGGTCTATTTGAGCCTGGTAACGAACAAGATTTAGCAGCTACCTTAAGTCAAATTTTACACTGGAGAGATAAAGATCCAGATTTGGGTAAGCGATGCCGCGCTCATGTTTTGTCCAATTTTACACTTGACACGATGGTAGATGGAATCGAAAAAGTGTTATTAAGCGTAGTTTAATCTGGTACTTGACCAGTTAAATAATAATTAACACTAAAAAATAGAGCCTGGTGATAGCTTAAGTTACTATCATAATCAGCAGTCTGTAGTCATTGCCTCAACTCAAATTTGTGAGACTGCAAAGGATAAAATGCCAATTATTTCTGTTATTATTCCCGCTTATAATGCTGAAAAAACTATTCTAGACACAATTAAATCAGTTCAGCAGCAAACATTTTCGGACTATGAAATTATCGTTATTAATGATGGTTCCGAGGATCGAACTTTAGAACTAGTCGAACAAGTAGAAGATCCTCGACTGAAAGTTTTTTCCTACAGCAATGGTGGCTTATCAACAGCTCGAAATCGTGGTATATCTCGTGCTACTGGTGAGTATATTACATTTCTCGATGCTGACGACTTGTGGACACCAGATAAGTTAGAAGCTCAGCTTGCTGCCTTACAAAAGCATCCAGAGGCAGGTGTTGCATATAGCTGGACTAATTTTATGGATGAAAAAGGAGAATCTTTTCGTGCAGGAGAGCCTATATGGTTTGAAGGTAACGTATATGTTCATCTGCTAAGTGATAATTTCATTGCTAGTGGCTCAAATCCTCTGATCCGTAAAAAAGCAATTGAATCTGTGGGAGAGTTTGACAGTACACTTCGCTCTTGTGAAGATTGGGATTATATGCTGCGGCTAGCAGCTCGTTGGGAATTTGTTGTAGTACCAAAACCACAAATTCTCTATCGCTTATCGTTAGGAACAATGTCATCCAAGATTAACGTGATGGAGGAAGCTCATTTAATTGTGATTGAAAAAGCATTTCAATCAATTCCACCAGAGTTAAAGCCGCTTAAAAATAAAATTCTCGCTAATATGTATCGGATTATGGCACATTTATGCTTGACTCGCATTCCCAACGCTGGTGGAGTGGGGCTAGCTAGCCAGAAGTTGCAAACCGCAATTTATCTATACCCAAAAATTTTGTTAGACAAAAAAGTTCGCGTTTCAGTCGTAAAGATACTAATTATAAGATTACTCTCTCCCCAAATTGCTAGCCGAGTCTTCAATTATATGAGCAAAATTCGTGGCACTCGCCTTCAAAACAGTATTACTTATTAAGTAATTCAACGCTATTAAATATAAGATTAAAACAGAAGATTTGAAGGCTGTCGCCATGCCTGCTGCGATTAGAGTGAGATTGAACGAGCAAGAAGATCGCAGAGCGCGATCGCTAAATAATCAACTCGCCTGTAAATTATATATACAATTAGTCGGTATAAAACTGTAAATAAAATCAGGTTTCAAACCAAAATTAATGTTTTTTTACTCATTTGTAATTTAAAATTACAAAAAATAAAATCGAACAACCTGAATTGATTGTCCGATTTTAGCTATAGTATCAAACTTAAAAATCGTCGAATTTGAGCATAGCCTGTTGCATTCTCTCTATAACCTCCGGCACAGGAATTACTCCCAAATCTCCGCTTTTGCGAGTGCGAATACTGAGGCTATTTGATTCGACTTCCTTCGCCCCCACTACAGCCATGATAGGGATTTTTTCTTTTTCAGCATTACGGATCAATTTACCCAAACGCTCGTTACTAGTATCTGCTTGGGCGCGAATATTGAGCGATCGCATTTTTTCTGCCACTTCTTTGGCAAAAGGCAATTGTTCTTGACTAACTGCAAGTAATCGAATTTGCGCGGGTGCTAACCACAATGGGAAATCCCCAGCATACTCCTCGATTAAAATCCCAATTAACCTTTCTAACGAGCCAAACGGAGCGCGGTGAATCATCACCGGACGTTTACGAGTACCATCTTCCGCCACATACTCAAGATCGAATCGTTCTGGCAAGTTGTAATCTACTTGTACAGTACCCAACTGCCACTCGCGTTCCAAGGCATCTTGGAAAATAAAGTCTAATTTGGGGCCATAGAAGGCAGCTTCCCCAATACCTTCAAAGTGTTCCATCCCCAACTGTTCTACGGCGCGGCGAATCGCATTCTGGGCTTTATCCCAGGCATCATCCGAACCGATATATTTATCTGAAGCAGGATCGCGGAAACTAAGTCTCGCCTTAAAGTTCTTCAGTTGCAGTTTATTGAACACAGACAGAATCAAATCCACTACGTTGAGGAATTCGCTGTCGAGTTGTTCTGGAGTCACAAATAAATGGGAATCATCTACTGTGAAGCCTCGCACCCGCGTTAAGCCGCCGAGTTCTCCAGATTGCTCGTAGCGGTAAACTGTACCAAATTCCGCTAGACGCATCGGCAGATCTCGATAAGAGCGTAATTCACTCTTATAAATCTGAATGTGGAAAGGGCAGTTCATCGGCTTGAGAACAAAGCCTTGTTCGAGCTTCTCTGCTGACTCATCCTCTGCCATCAGAGGAAACATATCCTCTTTATATTTTTGCCAGTGTCCAGAAGTTTTGAATAAATCTACCCTAGCAATGTGAGGCGTTACCACTGGTAGGTAGCCACGTTTAAGTTGTTCCTGTTTGAGGAAGTCTTCCAAGATGCTGCGCAACACAGTTCCCTTGGGTGTCCACAAGGGTAAACCTGGCCCCACTTCATCGCTAAAGATAAACAGCCCCAGTTCCTTGCCTAACTTGCGATGATCGCGCCGTAGTGCTTCTTCTTTACGCCGCTTATACTCAGCTAGTTGTTCTGGGGTTTCCCAAGCTGTGGCATAAATTCGTTGCAACTGAGCTTTCGTTTCATCTCCCCGCCAATAAGCCCCCGCTACACTTTCTAATTCAATTGCTTTGGGGTTTAAATCTACGGTATTTTCAAGGTGAGGGCCTGCACACAAATCCCACCAGCGATCGCCTAGGTGGTAAATTGTAATTGGTTCCTGCTTGATGTCTTGCAGAATTTCGAGTTTGTAAGGCTCACGAATTTCTTTAATCCGGCGTTCTGCTTCCTCGCGGCTTACTTCTTCCCGAATTACGGGTAGTTTACTATTAACAATCTTCACCATCTCTTTCAAGATGGCTTTGAGATCCTTTTCTGTAAATGGCTCTGGGTTATCAAAGTCATAGTAGAATCCGTTTTCAATCCAGGGACCAATAGTAACTTGCGCTTTCGGAAACAGCTTCTGCACCGCCATCGCCATCACATGGGAAGCGGTGTGACGAATCTTTTTCAATTGTTCTGATTCGCTGGTGCGGGGCAAATAGATTTTCTCAGGCTTTTCTAGTTGCTCTGGGGATTCTTGACTAGACATTGTTACGAAACTATGAACAAATTTGTTTGACAGCGCGCGATCGCATTTGGACGGCTCTGCTTCTATTTTAGAGGCGATCTAAAAGGCTGAAGGATGTACGCGAAGCGTTCCCGAAGGGTAGGATGAAATCTTACAACTTATCAAGCGCCAGGGGCAAGCATAAATTGCGTCTACCCTTTCACACTTCATACTTTTCTTGCCTTGAGCCTATATCTTCTTGCCTTGAGCCTGATGCCTTTCTCCTTACACCTTACACTTGTGGCTTAGTTACTTCTATTGGCAGAATATTAAGAAAGATAAATTAAGTTAATATTAGATAAGTTAAGAAAACTGTTTTTTATTCATGTTTAACCAAAACCTGCCTGATGCGGAACTGCTGAAAACGGTGTTAGAGCCGCTTTTAGATGATTTTAAGTATTGGTTTGAGCGATCGCGCTTGCTGTTGGAAAATGAAAGCATTCCTTTTTTAAGCCAAGCGCAACAATCTCAATTACTGGAGCAAGTTAAGACAGCACAGCAAGAAGTAAGCACAGCCCGGTTGATGTTCCAAGCAACAGGAGGACAAGTAGGACTTGACATGGAAACCCTAGTGCCTTGGCACCAGTTGGTAACAGAATGTTGGAAAGTAGCAATCCGATTTCGCTCAGAGCAAGGTAAGCAGCAGGAATACGGATTATAAATTTAGTTCAGCAACACCTGGCACAGTCACTAAAAGTAATAAGTGATTTTATTAAAAGGTTAGGTAGAGGATTATGCGCTCTAAAAATTGCATTGATGCTGAAATACAACGCTAATCCCTTGCTAATGCTCTGAGCAAGGCTGAAATAAAAATCTAAACACTTTATAAAATTTTGGCTTGGAGACAATTTATGTTACAACTAATTTACATTCTGGCTTTTACTGTTCTGGCACTGATAGCTGTAAGCAATTTAATTCGTAACCTGATTATGTTTAGTTTTGAGCGAGATCGGACTTTTTCAGTACCGCGATCGCCCATGCCAAACCGAAGTAACAATCCATACTTTTATTCTCAGCCCGTACCACATCCTGAGTTATTAGATACCGCAGGCAATTTAATTAGAGATCCGTTGCTAGTTATGCGTTCGATTGATGTCGAAGATGCCCGCGCTCAATTGGATGCCCTTTATGAATCTTCCCCTGGACATCATGGCGAAAGCAAAGAAGAAGACTAATTAAATTGTCTTGTTTCTTTGATGTCAGCAAAAATTGATACAGTTTTTTATTTGTAAACTAAAAAAGATAAGCATTTTGCTTGTCTTTTTTTTTTTGCTTAAAATCTTTGTTAAGCAAGCCAAAAGTCAAAATGCCTGTCGACAAGCAACCAGGCTGCACCTCTAAATGCAAGTTAAATATGTGACAGCTCAGTTGCTTGTGCTGTTTAGAAGTAACTATTTATAAATTCGTTGGTGCTGTAGGAAATTGTAGTTTTCCTTGGATTTGGCGAGGCTTTCTTTGTGCCAATTAATGTCAGTGAATTAATGTAACAACGGAGTTATGATCGCTATACGCCACATCCAAAATTTCCACTTCAATGATCTCCTGACAGTTGCAAATTACACATTATGCAAGCTCTTTGTTGAACCTGGGCGTTATCAATCGTGCTTTTGTTATTACCTAAAATTTTCGCATCCGTAATTTTAGTATGCAAAATTTTAAGTTTATAAAGATATTTTCCCAGTAAATTACTCATAGTAGAAATTAGCATTTAAGTATTTAGTATTCTAAATGCTTAAATGCATGAAATTTATGCATTAACTGCAAGATAAATTTAATAATAGTTAATAAAAAAGCCAAATAAATCAAAATTTTTATCATTGTGTTTAAGTTGTCAACTTTTAGGATCGATTTAGTTTAAATTGCAATTAGAGAGATAGTAAGCTCAGAGCGCAATATCTTAAAACGCGCTTTTTGAGCCAGCTACATATTGTTGCAAGTTACCAGCAGATTTCAGATTTTGGCGAAGGGCGATCAATTTGATAACTAGTAATTCCAGAGAAGGAGAAAAAAATGGTTTTAGTTCAACACCGACGTGCTGTTGCTACATATCCCACGCGCGATCGAGCGGAACAGGCATTCAAACATCTGTATTGTGCAGGTTTCCCAATTGCTCGTATTTCGGTAATTAGCAAAGAATTAGAGCTACTCGATCAGTTGGAAACAGCAATTAAAAATAAGCAGCTTGAGGACAAAACAATCCCAGGAAAAGCGCCCTGTGCAATGATTACAGGTAGTATAGTGGGTGCTATAGGCGGTTGCTTGACGAGTATTGGGATTTTATCAATACCTGGAGTAGCTCCCGCTTTAGCGATTGGTGGAGCTGTGGGAGCGGCTTTAGCCTCGACTTTGGCTGGTGCTGGGATCGGCTTAGCAAGTGGCGGTGTGATTTCCACCTGTAATTGTGCGGGGGTAGCCTCAAATAGAGAAATTGATGGCGATCGCATTTCCCCAGAAGAGTATTTACTGGTAATAAATGGCACGGATGAAGATGTAAGCCGTGCCGAAAAGCTTTTAACAATTAAATGTCAGTAACGTGCGTGGCGCAAAAGAGCCTATTTAATTCCTGCTACAATTCCTAACCTACCTTCATCCGATCAGGCTGCTTAGATTCGATTTTCGGTGTTGATCGCCAACTTGTAAAAAAAAGAAATGGAGCTACTCAGGTTTACCTGATTTTCGCGCTCCATTTCTAGCTGATTTTATCCAAAACGCCTCTAAATTTCTATCTTCATCCCGCGAATCGAATAATCTAACAACTCCATCGGATGCACGACAGAAATTTTCTTATCCTGCTGCTGCAAATGTTTAGTGATTTGCAAAGTACAACCCGGATTAGCAGAAGCAATTAAATCCGCACCAGTATTCAATAAATTCTGAACTTTCTGCTTACCCAACTCATCAGCAACCTCTGGTTGTAACATATTGTAAACCCCGGCACTGCCACAACACAAAGCAGCATCAATCGGTTCTCTTAGCTGCACTCCTGGAATTTGTTTCAACACCTGACGTGGTTGTACACTTATTTTCTGCCCGTGCAATAAATGACAAGCATCTTGATAAACCAGAGTCAGTGGTTTATCGCTCAAAGGTGAAAGTTTTGCCGTTAACCCTGCTGTAGCCAAAAACTCTTGTACATCCTTCACCTTAGCTGCAAATTCCTTTGCCTTTTCCCGATATTCCGGATCGTCTTGCAACAGATGTCCGTATTCCTTCAAAGTATGACCGCAGCCAGCCGCATTGATAATGACAAAATCTATACCAGTATCAGCAAAACTATCAATCATCTGACGCGCCAGAGCTTTTGCTTGTTCTTCTTGTCCTTGGTGATGGGGTAATGCTGCACAACACCCTTGAGTTTTTGGAACCACTATTTCACAACCATTCGCAGTTAAAACCCTTGCTGTCGCCTCATTCACTGATGAAAAGAACAGACGTTGGACGCAACCCAAAATCATACCTACCCGATAACGCTTCTCACCTTGAGCTGGAATTACAGTCGGTAAATCATCTCGAAAAGACTTAAGCGTAATTTTGGGCAAAATCGATTCCATTGCAGCCAAGCGGGGGGAAAATAACTTCAATAACCCCGTAGCACGAACAAGCTTCTGTAAACCCAATGCTTGATATAACAGCAAAGGAACCAACAACCACCGTACCCGATTAGGATATGGAAACAGAGAAAAGATAAGCTGACGATAAAGCCTATCTAACAAACCACGCGGATAATTGCGCTCAACTTGCGGACGAGTAGCAGAAATCAACTTGTCATACTGCACCCCAGAAGGACAAGTAGTAACACAAGCTAAACATCCCAAACACGAATCAAAATGCTGCACCGTAGCAGTATTTAAAGCAATTTCACCCTCATTAATCGCATCCATCAAATAGATCCGACCCCTAGGCGAATCCATCTCCTTCCCCATCACCCGATAACTCGGACAAGTAGACAAACAAAACCCACAGTGAACGCAACTATCGATCAACTTAGGCTCCGGCGGATGATGCTCGTCAAACCCCCTCAAATTCTTAATCGTAGCTGCCTCTTCACCCGAAAAATTATTTAAAGAACCTTCTGAAATCTGCATTTTTATTTTATAATCTCTCTTTCTTTCTCTTCCTCTGAGTCCTCGGTGCGGGGTGGTTCGTTTATCTAAATCTCACCCACAAACCGATAAGGACTCAAAATATTCTTCGGATCGAACTGCTGCTTAATCCGACGCATCAATTCCAAAGCATTACCCCTGTAACCCCAGACATCCAACTGTTGCTTAAAAGCTACAGGCGCTTCCAGAACAGTCAAAAAACCTCCTTGCGTCTGACAGTGGGTTCTCATCTGTAAAACAGTATCAGTCTTGACATTTGGGCTGTCGAACTTCAATAAACCCAATCCACTACCAGCATGAATCAAACCTATTCCCTGCTGAGGAGCAATTCGATCTAACTGGTTCAGCGTAGCTACAGCAGTAGAGGGTAATACTCCTATTTTGCAAGTAATTGTTTGATTTGGTTGAGTATTTTGTGTTTGTGTTGACAATTGTTGCCATAAATCGGCTTCATCTCTATCTGTGTAGGTAGCACTTTGTAACCCCAGCTTTTGCCCAACTTCTACCAGCCCAGAAGACTGTTGCTTCACACTTTCGCTCAAACTACCAAAACGAGTAACTAATCCCAATCCTTTCCCTATACCCAGGCTAGCTACTAATTGAGTTGAAAGTAGATCGGCTTTGGTTGGAGTTAAAGCGGAACTGCGTAGGATAGAGGTAGCAGATGCTATTGCCTCCGCGTCTCCCGACAAAACCACACTCCCAAAAGCTTCCGGCAAAGGATAAACTCGAAACGTTACTTGCGTAATAATTCCCAAACTGCCATAAGAGCCAGTAAACAACTTCATCAAGTCATAACCAGCCACATTTTTCACCACTCGTCCCCCAGCTTTGGTAATTTGTCCATCAGCGCGGACAAAAGAAATTCCCAGCAACTGATCGCGAACGCTGTTATAACGTTGCCGTAAGGAGTTAGTATCGGCTGTGGCAACAATACCGCCAATTGTGGCTGATTGTGGGGTAGATGGATCGAGAGCCAAAAATTGCCCTACAGAGGCTAAAGTTGTCTGAATATCAGCAAAAAGAGTTCCTGCTTCTACTGTAATCGTTAAATCTCCGACAGCGTGTTGAATTAGTTGATTCAACCGTTCTGTACTTACAAGTATTTGCACATCTTTTGCCAATCCCCCCCAACTGATTTTACTGCCACTACCAAAAGGTAGAACTCGCCAGTTGTTACTATCAGCACAAGCGATCACTGCTGCTAGTTCTGCTTGGGTGCGAGGATATACTATGCAGCTAGGAGTTTTGGTAGAAGCGATCGCTCGTTTAATCTGCTCTTGGCGTATAGCATCTATATTTTCCCATTCATATACTCCTTCTGTGCCAACGATAGCTGCAAGTTGGTTTTGGATCGCTTTCATTAGTAGATTTACTCACCCTTGAATTTTGTCATCAGTAGATTTACTCAAGCTTAAATTTTATCTACTGGATTAATCTAGCAACATTGCATTTTTTAATCTATAAATCGATCCATACAGGAGTAAAATGTAATGATAAAGAGCTTATTACGCATATTTATTATTTCAAGTGCAGTAATATCAGGAGCCATCGCTACTTACTCTTCAGCCTTGGCCGCAAACAAAAATTCAACAACAGAACCGAGTTCTATTAATGTCAGTGCGATCGCAGAAGCAGATGAGTATTTAGATGATGTCACCGCTGCTTTGCAAGCAGCAGACAAAGCAACAAATCAAGTCAAAGAAAAAACATATTTTCAAGCAGCTTTAACTGCTATGAATAATGTTAATGATCTAATCGAAGAAGTAAAGCTTTCTGCTGATGCTGACGCAATGGATGATTTTACAGATGCTATAGAAGCAGCACAAACAGCTAAAAATGAGCAAGAAGAACAAAAATATATCGATGCAGCTTTATCAGCTATTGATGACATAAAAGTTGCTCTCAAAAGAGCTAAGTTATAAAGAGAAATATTGAAGTTTAGGTTTAATTGAAACACGCGATCGCACATTAACTAAAACTTTCTATGTGCTATAAATATTTTTCTCATTACCAGCCTCCAGCTTGGGAAATAGTCGGAAGCAGGCTGAGCCAGAATTTCTCGATTCCTAGCTCAGCCTGGGTGGGAATTCAATACTAGAAACGCTCGACTTGCTCAAACTGCCGAGGATTCTGAATTGCTGCTTCGCCACAAGTACGCGGGGTAGGAAATATCTTACCTGGATTAGCTAAACCTTTGGGGTTAAATGCTTCCCTTACATATTGCATTGTTTCTAAATCGGCACTACTAAACATATCTGGCATATAACACTTTTTATCAGCACCGATGCCGTGTTCTCCAGAAATACTACCACCGACTTTGACGCAAAGTTTGAGGATTTTTCCTCCCAATTCTTCTACTTGCTCCAATGCTCCCGGTACAGAATTATCATAAAGAACCAGCGGGTGCAAGTTACCATCTCCGGCATGGAAAACATTAGCAACTCGATAACCGTATTGCTGACTTAAATTCTCTATTTCTTGCAGTACATAAGGCAATTGAGTACGCGGAATTACTCCATCTTGGACATAATAATCGGGGCTGAGATTACCTGCTGCGGCAAAGGCTGCTTTACGCCCTTTCCACAACTTCAAACGAGTTTCTAAATCGCTTGCACTAGTAATATTCCTAGCTCCATTTTGTTTACAAATAGCAGCAATTCGCTGTTTATACTCAGCAACTTCTACTTCTAAGCCGTCTATTTCTACTAACAGAATGGCTGTTGCATCTCTGGGATAACAACCCGTTGCTACCACATCTTCTACTGCATTAATGCTCATGTTGTCCATCATTTCCATGCCAGCCGGAATAATTCCGGCGCTGATGATGTCGGAAACTGCCTCTCCAGCTGCTTCAATGCTGGTAAAATCTGCCAAGAGAACGCAAATTGATTCTGCTGTTTTGAGAATTCGCAGCGTAATTTCTGTGGCAATACCTAATGTGCCTTCGGAACCGACAAAAATACCTGTGAGATCGTAACCAGGCATTTCCGGTATTTGTCCGCCTACTTCAACTATTGAACCATCAGGCAAGACTAATTTTAATCCCAGGACATGATTTGTCGTCACGCCATATTTGAGACAGTGTACTCCACCGGAATTTTCAGCTACGTTACCACCAATCGAACAAATGATTTGGCTGGAAGGATCGGGGGCATAATAGAATCCAGCACCACTGACTGCTTGCGTTACCCAGTTATTAATTATTCCTGGCTGCACCACAACTTGCTGATTTTCCAAATCTATGTTGAGGATTTGTCGCATCATAGCGGTGACAATCAACACGCAGTCTTCTATTGGTAATGCACCACCAGATAAACCAGTACCAGCACCACGCGCAATGAAGGGGATGTTGTTGCGATCGCATATCTTCACCACTTCCGACACTTGTTCCGTCGTTCTCGGTAACACTACTACTGCGGGACGTTGGCGATAGCTGGTTAAACCATCACATTCATAAGTTATCAGTTCCTCCCGGCGTTGCACTACACCGTTTTTTCCTAAAACTGCTTCAAATTGTTTGATTATTGGTTTCCAGTTGCGTTGTTTCTTATCTTGAATTATCATTGGTAATTTCTCGCTGGTAAAAACGGGTATTTAAATTTAGATAAATTGAATTAATTTACAAGTTGTTCAAAGTTGAAATAACTTCCTCAGATAGTCTTAAAGCTATTTGTGTGATGCCAAATAATCCAGGGAACGTATCGACATAATCTGCTTGTCTGCGATAAAGTCGCACCTTTACCAAGTCCTCCGCTACTAATTGACGCACTGGATCGGGACTAAGATCGAATTGATCGCTAACATATCTGTGGGCTTCGCCTGTTGTCGGAATTAAATATCCCTCTTGATCGCGCAGATGGTTTCTCGCTTTGATAAAAGCTCCATAGTAAGCTCGACTAATGGCAGCACGTAGTCTAGCTTCTTGGTTAGCAGGAGTAGTTGCATGACCTGCGAGTTGTTTGGCTACATTGAGATATTGTGACCAATCAAAACTCATCTGGGTATTCCAAAAGGGTGCAAAGGTTCCTCCGCACCTCGTGTGTGGTATTATTCAGCCACCAATCCTTATCAAGCTGATGGAGCCTGTCAACTGCATCATTTGGATCGAGGTTAATTAAAATAGATAGTACCAATAGCACGTAGTCGATAATTTCTGGATCTGGTATGACTTCCAAAAATAGCTGGGAGTCAGGAAAATACTGGTGAATCTTCTCTGGTGCTTCCAGCAGAACGGGAAGCAGAAACGGATGCTGAGTCAGAAACTCCAAGATTTCGGTTCGTCCTCGGAAGGTGTATAACTGCTCAAGTGCTTCAATGTCAGATTGAGAAATAGCGATCGCTGTGTCTGTCATGACTTCCTCTGACTGCTCTTACAAACATTGTTACAGAAATTACAGTAAATTGAAATTAGATGTGTTTACCCTTTTTTAGGCACTGTTTGTAAATTTTGCTACATTTATATTCTTAGTTAGTTATAACTGCGAGTCAAGTCATTTTAAATAATTGTTTTTAATTCTTATCCAACTATATATTTTTCAATAACTTGTTTCCAAATTAAATAAGCTTGTCCATTTAAATGCAATCCGTCCAAGGTGTAGCGTTCATCTAATTGATTTTGAGAGTCTGATAAATGGGAAAATAAATCTATATATTGTAAAGGAAATTCTTTGGCCAATTCTTTTAAAGATAAGTTCAAGTTAATTATATTATTATTGTTTACTCTGATCCCATATTTTGTTTTATTCACAGGTAAAACACTTTGAATAAAAATCTCAGTATTTGGACTTTGAGCGCGAATTTCGGTAATGATTTGTTTGTAATCTGTCAATATTATTTCTACTGAAGAATTGTAATGGATAAAGTTGTTAATCCCTACCATCAGAAAAATTTGCGCGGGTTGAAACTTTACTACATCGTTTAGGCGATGCAATATCCCTTTTGTTGTGTCGCCTGATATGCCGCGATTTTTGATGTTCGGATTTTCTAGTAACTCTGCCCATTCGCATTCGTCGGTTATACTGTCTCCTAAGAAGATGATCTCACTCTGAGATTTTGGCAGGACTTGAAACAAACTTGTTTGGTGAAAATAGTAAGTTTCCGCAGCAACTTGAAGAGTTTTAGCTTTGGCATTTACTACCTGAAATATTTTTGTAGTTAAATATGAGATTCCACCTTTTCTAATAATAAATAAAGTTGCTAACAAAAAACAAAAAATATTTAGTATAATAGAAATAAATAAAAAAATGAAATTATTATAGAGCATTATTAGAAAAGGAGGGTAAAATTGTTATTTTAAAATGATGATTATTCCGCGATTTAGGGGAGCATACTCAGATAAACCGCCTGTATTCATAAACCAGATTTCTTATGTTGTCATAGTCTATTTTTATACTTTTAAACAACAGTCAGTAATAAAGTTTTGTACTCGCTGCCAAACCTGTTCTACTAAATCGAGCCTGTCTGCATCAAACCACTCAATTTGGGGATAGGCTCGAAACCAAGTTCGTTGTCGCTTGGCAAATTGTCGCGTGTGCAACACAGCTAAGTTTTTAGCTTCATCCAAGGATATATCGGCTGCCAAATACTGTTTTATTTCTTGATATCCCAATGTATTGAGCAAAGGTAAGTCAGAACCGTATTTATGATATAAATATTCAACCTCAGCGACTAAGCCATCGGCGATCATTTGTTCGGTACGCTGAGCAATGCGATCGCGCAAAGCATCAGTTTCACAATCCAAACCAATTTGTAAAATAGGATATAGTGGCGGATTTTCCCCTTGCTGCTCGGAAATCGGACGGCCAGTGACATAAAATACTTCTAATGCTCTAACTGTGCGTACTGGATCGTTAGCGTGAATCTTTTTTGCCGCCATTGAATCGACTTGTTGCAGCATAGCGTATAGCTGGGTTTGACCGAGAGATAGGAGTTGCGATCGCAATTCTGGCTGCGGCGCTACCCTAGGAATCTTTAAACCCTGTACGATGGAACGAATGTATAACCCAGTTCCCCCAACTAGGAGGGGGGGACAAGGAGAGGGGGGGACAAGGGGAGAAAAGCATCGATTCTCTTGCCCCTGGTTAATCAAAGCTTGGGCTTGTTGCTGATAGTCTGCTACTGTTAGAGTCTCTGTCGGATCGCAAATATCAATTAAATAATGTGGCACGAGTTGCTGTTGGGCTGCTGTTGGCTTAGCAGTACCAATATCGAATTCGCGGTAAACTTGACGAGAATCAGCACTGAGGATTGCACAATTGAGTCGCTGTGCAATAGCCAAAGCCAAACCTGACTTACCAGTGGCAGTGGCACCACAAATGGTAATTAAACAGTTTCTATCAAAATAATTAGTTGGGTACATCCCATAAATAAATTGCCTTTTACAATGCCCTAGAGCAGCCATTAAGGCTAGTATGTTAAAATTTTGGTACGATCTTTTATTTTAAATGTCGCTAGCGACTTTAACCTCATTATTGGAGAATTCCTTTCATGACGAGTAGCTACAGTGCCGAGCAGATTCAAGTTCTGGAAGGTCTAGAACCAGTTCGCAAACGACCGGGAATGTACATTGGTACCACTGGGCCGAGAGGGCTTCACCATTTAGTTTACGAGGTGGTAGATAACTCCGTTGATGAGGCTTTGGCTGGTCACTGTACTCATATAGAAATAGATTTGAATGCCGACGGTTCTGTTACAGTTACAGATGACGGCCGAGGCATTCCGACTGATATCCATCCGCAAACAGGTAAATCAGCACTGGAAACAGTTATGACTGTACTACACGCGGGCGGTAAGTTTGGCGGTGGTGGATATAAGGTTTCTGGTGGTTTGCATGGGGTGGGTATTTCTGTAGTAAATGCTTTGTCTGAGATGGTGGAAGTTACCGTTTGGCGTGATAAAAAGGTGCATATCCAGCGCTTTGAACGTGGAATTCCAGCAACAGAACTGCAAGCAAAGCCTTACAAAGAAACGAAAACTGGAACTTCAGTTACATTCAAGCCCGATTCACAGATTTTCAGCACTGGCATAGAGTTTGATTACATCACCTTAGCAGGTCGGTTGCGCGAATTGGCATATTTAAATGCTGGGGTGAAAATAACCTTTACCGATCATCGCTTAGAACTGCTTAAAAGTAGCGAACCGAAGGTAGAAATTTATGAATACAAAGGCGGTATTCGTGAATACGTTACCTTCATGAACCGCGATAAGCAGCCGTTGCACGAAGAAATTGTATACGTGCAGGGGGAACGCAACAACGTGCAAGTTGAGGTGGCTTTGCAGTGGAGTGCAGACGCTTACACCGATAATTTGCTGGGCTTTGCTAATAATATTCGTACCGTTGATGGTGGAACTCACCTAGAAGGGTTGAAAGCAGTTCTTACACGGACGTTGAATGCGATCGCCCGCAAGCGTAATAAGATCAAAGAGGCGGAACCCAACCTCAGTGGCGAACACGTCCGTGAAGGTTTAACAGGCGTGATTTCTGTTAAAGTACCAGATCCGGAATTTGAAGGACAAACCAAGACCAAACTCGGCAATACCGAAGTGCGAGGAATTGTTGATTCCTTGGTGGGAGAAACACTTACCGAGTACCTAGAATTTCGCCCTGGTGTTGCAGATGCAGTGTTAGACAAAGCGATTCAAGCGTTTAAAGCTGCTGAAGCCGCCCGTCACGCACGGGAGTTAGTCCGGCGCAAGTCGGTGCTAGAATCTTCACCGCTACCTGGTAAGTTAGCCGATTGTAGTTCCAGAGATCCCGCCGAGTCAGAAATCTTCATCGTTGAGGGCGATAGTGCGGGCGGAAGTGCTAAGCAAGGACGCGATCGCAAATTCCAAGCTATCTTGCCGTTACGCGGTAAAATCCTCAACATTGAGAAAACCGATGATGCCAAGATTTACAAAAACACCGAAATTCAAGCCCTAATTACTGCTTTGGGATTGGGTGTTAAGGGAGAAGAATTTGATTCCTCGCAACTGCGCTATCACAAAATAGTGATCATGACTGACGCTGACGTGGATGGGGCGCATATCAGAACGCTGTTGCTGACATTCTTCTACCGCTACCAGCGATCGCTAATTGAACAAGGTTTCATTTATATTGCTTGTCCGCCGTTGTATAAAGTAGAAAGAGGCCGCAATCACTATTACTGCTATAGCGATCGCGAACTTAGTCAAAAGTTAGCCGAATTTCCTCCCAACGCTAATTACACAATTCAGCGGTTCAAAGGTTTAGGTGAAATGATGCCACAACAGTTGTGGGACACTACAATGAACCTCGAAACCCGCACCTTAAAACAAGTGGAAATTGAAGATGCAGCCGAAGCAGATCGGATCTTCACCGTCTTAATGGGCGATCGCGTTGCACCTCGCCGCGAATTCATCGAAACTTATGGATCTCGCCTCAACTTAGTGGATTTAGATATCTAAAGTTTAGTAGAGCAGGGGGAGCAGGGGAGGCAGAGGCGGCAGGGGGAGAATTAAAAATTACGGTAGCCCTAAAGAGGAAAGGATGAAAAAATAAAACCGGAGATAATTGAATGTGGCGCTATGTCTGTTGCTCTTCCTGCTTGCCCAAATTGTCAGTCTTCTGATGTGGTGAAAAACGGTCGAACTCGTCATGGTAAACAG
>DATNQH010000337.1:0-8358 GCA_036704105.1 Leptolyngbyaceae cyanobacterium
TTCGGTATCAATCGCAAAAACTCCACCACATTCTTCTTCCGCTTCAGAAACTGCATTCCAGTCAATTTCCATTGTTGTGTTCCAAATGCGAATGACTGCATTATTGACTAAAGTCGAGTGGCAACACCTTCGGGAAACCGATTCGGTAAACCTCAAAATCCAAAAGAACCGCCATAGTAAACGTCTGAGTCGTCACCCCAAAGCCCCGCAATTACCCGCAGCGGGCCAACCACCTCTGCATCCTCCCATCTGCCGTGCGATTGATTGCGGCATTCCATGCCTAACAAAATGCCACCGCCGTCCACTTGAATTTGCTAGCGCGCCAAACGCCAGGCAGTCCGCTATGTCGCTAGAGCGCTTTGCAATCTCTTCAGCGGACAAATATTTGTCACCGATTGCGTCAGCAGCAGCGAATAATTCCTCTAAACTCATATCTTCAAACATAAAAATCTTCATAAATAAATAACGGTTGCTCGTGGTTGTTAACGCTGACCACCCAGCCGTTACAATTAAGCCGCCGTGTTTAACACCACCTCGTCCAGTTCGGGATAGTAGTTAAAAAACACGGAGTCGTAATCATTAGACCTCCTTGGTTCTATTTCTGCCATGTACTGACCTCGCTGTGCAACCTCCCATCCGCCAACTGACACATCTCTTCTCATTCATGCAGGAGGTCTAGTTTTTAAGTATTGGATAATCAAAACATAAATCACTTAATTATGTTTTTAAAATAATTTTGAAACTATTGATAATTAATTCTGTAAATCTTATTCTTAGAAAGTAAAAGTTGATTTAAACAACAACCAACGGAGGAACACAGAATGAGTACAGCAATGACAAGACAAGAAATCGAAGAAAAAATTATTGCTCGTGCTAGGCAAGATACGTCTTTCAAGCAAGAGTTACTCAGCAACCCATTGTTGGTGGACTTACCATTTTTGGTGGAATTAACACAAGAGGAAGAACAGAGCATACAAGGGGGAGCGGGAATATATGAGGCAGAGTATAATCTTTATAGGCATTGGGGGAGGCAGTTGGATAAAGGGGTAACCATAGTACGAGGTTTTACGACAGTAGCAACTAGGGTAGCAAAAAAGCTAATTGTGGGTTAAAATTCTACTTGCTATAGTAGAGGCAGTTATTCCTAAGTTTCAAGACTTACAATTAGAAGAATCAACCAACCGCTAAGCTTACCCGATACCTTTGAATCAAATTAAAAATATTTAGCCCCTCTCAATTATTAGAAGAGGGCTTTTTTTATCTAATTCTATTTTGAGCTTAGCTTCTAACTAAAGCTCTAAAGCTTGTGTAACCGTTTCGTTAATTTTCCGCCTATCCAAAAAACTTAAGCCCTTAATTTTAGAATGAATAGATTTTGGAATAGAGCAATTAAGTTGGATATATTCTCTGTTTCGAGAGTGGCAGTGTAGCTATACTCGTCGTCCTGTTCGACTGTGTAACCAATTGTTGCGAAGTCAAGAATTGTTTGTTGTAGCGCGGTCATTGTTTTGCCTTTGGTGAATATTGAGGAGTGCGTGGTTGTTCAAGCTGTCCACCCAGCCAAGAATTTATGCTTCGCGGTATGCCCGCTGCATTTCGGGGTCATCAGCAATCAACTGCTGGAGATTACCTTTTGATTTTTTATGTTGGATTCAACATACCACGAAGAACATTCCTCGCGCGACTTTAAGCTCTTCGGGATGTCAGGTTTATAAAGCCTCGAAGTCAGGTGGGCGAATATTGCCTATGCCTGACATCGTTAGGTACTTCAGCACCCATCTGGCGTTGAGATTGTCTGCTACTGCAATCTACTGTTAGACAAAACGCAGATTGCTAAACTAACATGGCCTGACGGTATGCTACAAACATTATGTTATTTGATGTGAGTTAGTGTAAGACGTGGCGAAAACACCATCATCCAACAAGTCTGAATCCGTTACCCTCAGAATCCCCAATGAGCTGTTCAGACAGGTGCTGGATTATGCGACTGCCAAGACCAAAGGCAACCGCTCCGAAGCGATCGTTGAGTTAATAGAGCTAGGGCTAACCTTTGCCCAGAGTCAGCAATCCATTCAGTCTGAAGTAACACTGCAAGACATTGTTAGGCTTCGTCAGTCGGACGAAACTGTCTCTGCCTTGGCAGAACAGGTAAGTCAGTTAAATTCCCTAGTGCAAGATACTGTATTGCAGCGACTAACAGCAATGGAGACGGAACTGATGGGGGAGTTCAACGCCTGAGAGCGGAAAACTCTGCTCTCAGGCAACAGCAGGGGCAGCATAAAGACCTTGAGGCTGTGCGCGATCGCGTCCTGTCCAATTTAAAGCTAGGCAAGCAAGCGCCGGGATACAAAGCTGCTGCCAAAGCCCTAGACCGCTTCATAGCCCACTTGCGTTCCCGTAGTGTGTCGTAGGTATTTGCAGTGAACTACAAGCGTAGAAACAGCAGGGGCAGCAAGCCTCTGTCCCGTTCTAATTCGTCCTCAGTATTAATACAGATGCTCGTCATAGCTAGATAAAAATTCCGTAAATATACTATGTCTTACCCGATGAGACTTGTTGTAGATTCCTGGACGGGGAAACCTTGAGGTAAGGGTAAAGGTAGAGAAGCTGTCACAACCTTGCATACGTAACAATTCAAATTTTCTCCGGCAAGGCATTTGGGCAACGAATTCGGTTACACCCCAACAAGTGCAACGATAAGTGACAGCAGAAACATTTGATGGCGCTATTTCAGATTGTCCCCAGAAACTTTCACCGCCGCCTCACTGGCGCTATCGTACTGCCGTTGCTCCTGATGCTAGCGCTCTCTGGGGTCTTATCTTGGCAGGTGGCCCGCCTCTTGGAGGTGACGAAGTGGGTAGACCATACCGACCTAGTGATCTCCCAAGCGAATCTGCTCCAGAAACTTCTGATGGATATGGAAACGGGGCTGCGCGGATATCTCGTCACGGGAAATCCAGTTTTTCTTGAGCCTTACACGCAGGCGAGTTTGTTAATCAATCCCGCATTTAATAACTTTGAGCGTTTAACTAAAGACAACCCACAGCAGCAGCAGCGCTTGAGGAGGCTGCGCTCTGATTACGCTCTGTGGGAACGCTATGCCCGTTATATGCTAACGCTTAGAAAACGCGGCGGGGATTATCAAACGTATTCGATTAATGCTCAAGGCAAGGAGCACATGGATACGATGCTGCGCTTTATTGTGTCACTCATCCAAACCGAGGAGAAACTGCGGCAGGAGAGAACCCAGGCAGCACAACAGGTGACAGGGCTGGTATTTGGAAGTAGCACTGGTTTATTACTCCTAGTGGGGAGCATCCTTGCGGTCTTCACTAGGAACCAACTGCTAGCAGTGTCCCAGAGCTACAAATATGTGCTTCAAAACGCCCAAGACCAAACCCAGGCGCTGCGAGAAAGCGAGCAGCAGCTACAAGCCATCCTGGACGGGTCAACGGCAGTCATCTACGTCAAAGACACGCAGGGGCAATACATTACCATTAACCGCCAATATGAAACCCTGTTTCACCTTATTAAAGAGCAGGTTAACGGCAAAACTGACTACGACTTCTTTCCCAAGGAGATAGCCGACGGATTGCGGGCAAACGACCAAAAGGTGCTAAGAGCCGGAATTCCCTTGGAGTGGGAAGAAGTTGTCCCTCAAGGTGACGAGCTACACACCTACCTGTCGAGTAAATTTCCCCTCAAAGACGCTGCTGGGGTTCCTTATGCGGTTTGCGGTATTTCTACTGACATCAGCGAGCGCAAGCGGGCGGAAGAGTCCCACCAAAAGCAAATTGAGCAAGAGCGTACAATAGCGCAACTGGAAAAACTCAATGCGCTCAAAGACGACTTCCTCAATACGGTTTCCCATGAATTGCGGACTCCGCTCTCGAATATGAGAATGGCTATTGAAATGCTCAAAAATTCTCTGACTGACATCTCCCAACGTAGTCAGCTGTATCTGAAGATCTTGCAAGCTGAATGCAACCGTGAAAACGAGCTGATAAACGAACTGCTAGACTTGCAGCGGCTAGAAGCTGGGTCTTATTCGATTGCGCCAGTTGAGGCTATAAACCTACAAGAAGTGTTGTCAAGCATCATTGGGCCGTTTCGCGTCCGGGCTGAGGAACACCAGCAAACTTTACAAATTAATCTTCCCGCTCAGTTGCCCGTGCTGGTCTGCGACTGCCCCAGCTTGGAGAGAATCTTAGCAGAACTCCTGAATAATGCTTACAAATATACTCCAGCAGGTGGTGAGATTGGACTGAGCATTAATGAACAATCTACCCAGGCAACAACTATCTTTACCGTTAGTAATTCAGCTGTGATTGGGGCAGAACAGTTGCCACGTATTTTTGAGAAATTCTATCGCGTGCCTGGAGGCGATTTCAGGAAACAAGGTGGAACTGGGTTGGGGTTAGCTTTGGTGCAGAAACTAGTCGAGCAACTTGGGGGAACAATCTCGGTTGAAAGCTCTAGGGGGTGGACTACCTTTACCGTCAAACTACCTAATCAACCAATAGCTTAATGGAGCAGAAATCGGGGAGGATCTGTAGTCTTAATGCGCCTTGTAGCAGCAACCCCCTTCAAGTTGAGTGGAATTGTCATGGCGCTGTCAAACTAGGTAGAACAATTAACCTGCTTTGTGCAAGACAATGTATTGAACGTTTAACAAAGCTGGAGATCCAACTGGTAGAGAAGTCGGTTTTGGATCTAGCACGCTTTAGAGCGGATATAACTATTAGTTGTAGTTTATTTTACCACTCTACAAAAAAACTTAATGCTCCGCCTCCTGTTAATCGACGATAACCCTGATGAGCGCACCTTAACTATCCGTGAGTTACGGCGCGAATTTCTTGACTTGCAGGTTACAGAAGTGGGCGAAGCAGAAGGCTTCAATTCTGCCTTAAAGGGGGGGAGTTTTGACATTGCGATTACCGACTACCGCCTGCGGTGGAACGACGGACTAACTGTTTTGATCGAACTTAAATCCCGCCTGACCAACTGCCCCGTAATTATGTTTACCGATAGTGGCAACCAAGAGATTGCTGTCGAAGCGATGAAGGCGGGACTGGACGATTACATCATTAAGACACCTAAAAATTATGCTCGCCTAAGAGCAGCAGTAAGAGCAGCTTTGCGGCGGCCCCAGGACAGTATTAGGTTACGCCGTGCAGAAGCGGCACTGCACTCAAGCGAGCAGCGATTGAGCTTGTTAGTCGAGTCCTTTAAGGACTATGCAATTTTCACGCTGGACTCCAACGGATACATAAATAGTTGGAATTCTAGGGCAGAACACATTTTAGGCTATAAAGAAGCAGAAATCATCAATCAGCATATTGCATACATTTTTACGCCAGAAGAACGCAATCAGGGCGTACCACAGCAGGAATTAAACACGGCAGCGACAGAAGGTCAAGCGAATGACGAGCGCTGGCATATCCGCAAGGATGGCTCTCGTTTCTGGGCTAGCGGCACTATCGCGCCATTACGAGATTTGGCAGGAAATCTACTCGGCTTCTCAAAAATCATGCGCGACATCAGCGAGCGCAAAATGGCAGAAGAGGCACTACAGCAACTCAACGACAACCTTGAATCCCAAGTGCAAAAGCTTACAGCACAATTGCAGCAGTCCTTGGAGCTTGAAGCAACGCTCAAACGCATTACGGATAAAGTGCGCGACAGTCTCGACGAAAGGCAGCTTCTGCACATTGCTATGCAAGAATTAGTCTTCACCCTAGACCTCATCTGCTGTGATACGGCTTTGTATAACCTTGCAGACGGCACTTCCACTATTCGCTATACATATACAGCCTCTAGCAATGAAGGGACGCAGACAACGCCCTCTTCTGTAGGATGCACTGTGCAAATGGCAGACTTTCCTATAGGTTATTGTCAGCTACGGCAGGGTGAGTATTTTCAATTCTGTGAAATCACTCCTGATACTGTCCGGAGTCAGGTGGCAATTTTAGCTTGTCCAATTGCTGATGACCAAGGCGTTCTGGGCGACTTGTGGTTATTCAATCACAAGGAAGATGGCTTTGATGAACTAGAGATTCGCTTAGTACAGCAGGTGGCGAATCAGTGTGCGATCTCCATTCGTCAAGCCCGACTGTACACTGCGGCTACTGCACAAGTCAAGGAACTGGAAAAACTCAATGCTCTCAAAGATGATTTCCTGAGTACAATTTCCCATGAATTGCGGACTCCCATAACCAATATGAAAATGGCACTCCAAATGCTACAAGTTTCTCCTACCCCTGAACGACAAAAGCGCTATCTGGAGATCTTGCAAGCTGAGTGCGCCCGTGAAAGTGAGCTGATCAATGACCTCTTAGACTTGCAGGGGCTGGAAGCTTCATCTTATCCTACCTTGCTCGACGAGGCTGTGAGCCTACAAGAAATGTTGCCTACTATAATTGAGCCGTTTCGCTTCCGTATTCAGCAACGCCAGCAAACTCTACAAATTAATCTTCCCCCTGATCTCCCGACGTTGGTTTCAAACCGCGCCAGCTTGGAGAAAATCTTAGCAGAACTCCTGAATAATGCTTGTAAATACACTAGAGCTAGTGGTGAGATTGGACTAAACGTCTGCTACAAATCTACTGAGGCAACAACTATCTTTACCATTAGTAATTCAGCAGAGATTCCAACAGACCAGTTGTCACGTATCTTTGATAAATTTTATCGCGTTCCCAATAGCGACCCTTGGAAACAAGGGGGTACTGGGCTAGGACTAGCTCTGGTGCGGAAGTTAGTCGAGCAGTTGCAGGGAACTATCTCTGTTGACAGCATTAGGGGGTGGACTACCTTTACTATCCAGTTACATAATCAACGGAGAGCTTAAGTTCACGACTTTTGACCACACGCAATGGAGACTTTTAGCAAAGCGCCACCAACAATTGCTATCAGTCACCTACTGGGGACAACCAGGCGATTTGGACAAGTAATCACCCCGGACTTAGACTTAAAATTCTCTTGGCACCGCTCAATTGCCGACTGATTTAGATAGTAAATCTTCATCGCTTCGTCCGAGGTATTGGCAATAGTCGTTAGCTGGGTGTTCGTCCGCGCCCAACTGGTAAAAGCCGCCCCAGAGGCAAAAGCAAATAAACTAGTGACGGTGCAGGCTAGTGCTATATAGCGGGCTAAGCCATTTGGGTTGGAAGCACCAATCACTCCCGACATTGCCCCTTCTACCCTTTCCCCAACGCAGAAATGTTTTTCTCGTAATTTTTCAGGAACAATAACAGAGTGTCAATCTGTTGTCCCTTGGGGAAAGAGTTTAGTAGGGTAGTCAATATATATAGATAATATTCGCAGCAGACCAAATACGGATAATAAACCGACCCATAGCTTACTCCTGTCAGTCGGGAAAACTCATTCAAACGAGCCTGATTTTCTGCTGGAAGTGTTTGATAAAGCGACTCCACAGAGGTGTGGTCAAATGTGGGGCGGTTGCCGTTACTCATCTACTTGCGCCGACGCAGACGAGTACCACCAGTCGCATTGAGCGCATTCAAGTCTACTGGTAAGCCCAAGTATTTAGCTGCAATAGCCAGTTGCCTATCTTGTTTTTTTCGCCAAGCTTCAATAAAACCTTTGTAATTAATGTCGATCTCCGAATTTGGACTCAGAATCTGTCCCAGACTTCGCCTTGCGGTCGCCAGCCGATCTGCCGCAGCACTCTCCAATGGCTCAGACATAATCTCTATCCCTTCTGCCGCAATAATTGCCGCTCTCTCATCTGACGCATCGTAAAACGCAAAGTTGTGATTCTTTGCGGAGGGATTTTTAGCAATCACCCAATCGACACTCGTGCCATAAGCCTCCCATAGATCTAGAAGACTATCCAGCGCCTCTGGGTCGCCGGACATAGGAACCAAGAAAGTGATGCGTTTGCCATGAGCTGCCAATGATTTGGTTATCGCTCCATCTAGCTGTAACTGCGCCCAAAACCTGGAGCTTGAGTTAGCTGGCGAATCAATTAACACTAGTGGCTGCTGGTATGCTGGAGCCAGGAAATCCAAAAGTTTGCGCCGTGCATCTGGCCCCAACAGGTCAATACGTTCGACCCAGGGTTCTTCCTCATAAGGATAGGACAGGGTGTTGTGGTCGGAGTCGCCATCAATTACCTGAATTGGCAATCCCAAACGCAGCCATAGATCAATCAAGCACAGGGATATAGTTGACTTGCCTACCGATCCCTTATTCTGCGCTACAGCTACAACACGGGTAGTGATTGGCAAACAAGGTGTTTTTGTACTCACTAATTTCTCCTTGGTCTGAGCGGCTGTTTATCCGACTTTGTTGCAGCAGGCTGAGAATTGGGTGGCGTAGACAATTGCGATAAATTGG
>DATNQH010000338.1:0-22880 GCA_036704105.1 Leptolyngbyaceae cyanobacterium
ACTTTTAAAGATTTTGTATTTTTGTACGGTACAAGAGTCGGCCATAAGCCTGAGAAACTTCACCGACTCCCACCGCCCGTTTTCACGATAGAACCAAGGGGTTCCACATCCATTATATGGAAATAAGTTTTCGCCAGCTAACTCTCGTCAAGTTATTTTTCCCAGTAGTTGCCAACAAATGGGAATACTTGATGCTGGCGTTCTTATCAGCAATGTCTGATCCAAGGATGCGGCAGGCGCAAGTCGCTTGTTGCTTACGCATTTGTGTACCCTTGGCAAATATCCATATAAGAGTGAGATGTGCTGCAACGCAATCCCCTCTTGGGCGCTTCTTGGCGGTAGGGAGACTCGTAAATAAGTTTCTATTGGTGATGCCTCCGACTCAACACAACATGGAGGCTAATCGTGAAGGTAAAAAAATCATCTGCTCCTTTAATTCAAACTATTCCAGATCACATCGAAGCGCGTCACTGGAGCGAATGGTTAGATAGCGCCGTAGACCCTGATATCATTCGCCTGAATGTGCGCAGCATGGGGGGTAGTAGCCCCTACGACTATCTTTGCTATTCCGACAGGGTACCACGCACCAACACCGGACGGCTGGCAGCTTGGGTAATTAGGCGTTATACCCACACCGAGCGCGGCGGCTGGTGGTGTTCTGGTCTTGACCCATTGGATAATTGGCAGCCAATGCTGTGGGGATGCTTCAAGCCGGATAGCCCTGTCCGCGATGAAAAAGGCAAGTTAATTAAATACGAGCATCCGTTTAAGATCAGTACTTCTGCATTCTTTTTGAGAGTAAGCTGGAAAATTGGATTAAGAATTGCAGCAAATGCAGGGAAGAGAGAGGAATATGAGCAACGGATTCTGCAAGCGTACTCAGTTCGGTCAGGAGCAAAGGAAGAAACAGAAGCAGAAGACAAGGGCTTTGGAACTTCAAGCAAGGTTAGCCGAGCAGGGCATAAAAACCACATTGGTTTACACACCGGAACTAGACGAGTGGCATCCGGTGATGAATGCGTCCGATTCAAAGCAACAGTCAACAGAGAATTTTTAAGTAGAGAAGATAGCGATTTTTGGCAGTGGGTTTATGAGGCAGTAATCCCGATTACCCTGACCGAAGGAGCCAAGAAAGCTGGGGCATTACTAACTGCTGGATATGCGGCTTTAGCTCTGCCTGGAGTCGACGGCGGCTATCGCTCACCAAAAGATGCGGCAGGGATAAAAATTGGTAACTCGTACCTACTGCCAGACTTAAAGCATTTTGCCACCCTTGGGCGTAGTTTTTATTTCTGCTTTGATCATGACAGTAAGCGAAAAACAATTCGTTCTGTCAATCGGGCAATTAGCACGAATGGATATTTATTAACCAAAGAGGGCTGTAATGTAAGGGTGATCGGATGGCAGCAACCAGAGAAGGGCGTTGATGATTTCCTTGCAGCTCACGGTGAAACTGCGTTTGAGCGGGTTTATTCCAACGCTGCATCCTTGGAAACTTGGTCGGGTAGAAGCTACACTCAGCTGACATATCCCGCAGATGTTACTGTACTTCGCCGCTACTTAGGAGAAATGAATATTCCCAATTGGGCGCAGTTGGTAGCGATCAAATCACCCAAGGGAACGGGTAAGACTCACGAGCTAGAAAGCGTTGTAGGCGATGCTCTAGCCGATGGGCAATGGGTGCTAGTCGTAGGTCATCGAGTGCAGCTAGTAGAGGCATTGTGCCACCGCTTCGGCATCCCCTATATTACCGAAGTTAGGACTAGTGAAACTGGCTCCGTTTTGGGCTACGGGCTGTGTGTTGACAGTTTACACCCAGAAAGCCAAGCGCGATTTAATGCAGATTCATGGCATGACGGCGTTGTGATCATGGACGAATCGGAGCAAGTGATCTGGCACGCGCTTAACTCCGGCACTTGTCAGCGCTCACGGGTAAGTATTCTGAGGCAGCTGAAAACCTTACTATCTAATGTGCTACAGGGTTCGGGGCGGGTATTTCTAGCCGATGCTGACTTGAGCGATTTGAGCATTGACTTTGTGCGCTCACTCTCTGGGTATGACAGTGATCCATATGTCGTAGTTAATGAATGGCAGCCAGGAGATGAGGAGCGCTGCAATATCTACAACTATTCAGGGACAAACCCCAGTGGGCTAGTGGCTGCCTTGGAAAAGCACATTGATCATGGCGGTAGACCCCTTGTAGTCTGCTCCGCGCAGAAGACTAAAAGTAAGTGGGGAACCCGCACCCTAGAAACCCTATTGCAGAAAAAGTATCCAGAGAAAAAAATCCTGCGAATAGATTCAGAAACAATTTCAGATCCCGAACATCCGGCTTATGGCTGTATTGCTCATCTAGATGAGATTCTGCCGGAATATGATATTGTGATCGCTTCACCCAGCATTGAAACTGGGGTGAGTATTGACATCAAAGGACACTTTACTTCGGTTTGGGCGATTTTTCAGGGGGTACAATCTGAAAGTTCAGCCCGTCAAGCGCTATTCCGCCTGCGCGAACCAGTAGAGCGGCATATTTGGGCAGCGTCTCATGGGATTGGTCAGATTGGCAATGGCAGCACTAGCGTTAAGTCCCTGTTAGCCAGTCAGCACAAGTTGGCAAAAGCTAATGTGCGGCTGCTGCAAGAATTGGCATTGGATGACATTGAACTTGATTTTCAGCCCCTGTCATTGCGGATCTGGGCGAAAATGGCAGTGCGGGTGAATTTGGGGATGATCCATTATCGTCAATCGATTATAGAAGGGTTGAAGGCGGAAGGACACCAAATCATTGATTCCGAGGAATTGGTGAACGATGCTGTAAAAGCAGCCGTCACCCAGTCTAAAGAAGAAAATCAAATTGCTGAAGCACTCGCGGTAGAGGCAGAGGCAAACACTACCCCGACTGAGTTTGAGCAGTTGCAACAGAAAAAGGCTAAAACAAAGTCTGAGCGCTACAGAGAGCGCAAGCACCAGCTTCAGCTGCGCTATGGGATTGATGTGAATGCGGCGCTGGTACTCAAAGATGATGATGGCTGGTATGCCTCAATCCGCCTGTACTATTACCTGACTCTTGGGCGACAGTTTTTAAAACAGCGGGATTATAAGCGGCTTCATGAGACTAAAGAAAAAGGAGGTGGAGCAGTTTGGCTACCGGACTTGAACCGAAGTCAGATTAGTGTAGCGATCGCCGTGTTGGAAAATTTAGGGATTATGGAGCTACTAACCCCTAACCGAGAATGGCGCAGTACGGATGAAGTTCTTGTGCGGATGGCAATGCTTGCTATTGCTCACGCCTGGGACATCAAGGCAGCGCTTAACATTACTATTAGTGAAAAAGACACCCCAATAGCGATCGCTCAAAAACTGCTTTCCAAGATTGGGGTGAAACTTGACTATCTGCGGCGTGAGGGTAGCGACGGGGAGCGAATGCGCGTTTATGGCTACACTGCCCCGATTGATGGCAGGGATGAGGTGTTTGCCGCGTGGATTGAAAGGGATGAAGCTGCATCTGCGGCCGGAAATTTTACGTCCACCCCAGGTAATAAAGAGATTATTACTTCCCGAAAGGACGTAACCCAACTAGACGCAGAAGTAGCTTAAGTTATCGCGTCTACGCTTTTATCCCCCGCAGTATCCAAAAAAACTATTCGCCCACCCTAATAGGTAGCAGTGGGGAGAATGAATGCGCCTTGCGTCAAGGTGATACCACTGGGCACAGTGGCGCAGCTCATGATCTGCCAATGGGATATTAATGGATTTACCAGGTGTTACAGTGCTGTCTAAGAGCGTTTAGCCCACGTCTGCAATGGTGCTTGATGGTTTGCACATGGACTATTGTGGCATTTGAGGTCTCCACTGTTAGATGAAATCGGCTCTTTGCATACTCAAACTATTACCAAGGCAAACGTAGTCTCTTGAGGTGGTCGTAGTCTCTTTTGGAATGCTTCGCCACTATAGGTGGCTGCGCGGCGCATACCCAATGCCAAACTTTTTGGCACGAATTCTGTCACATCTCACGGCATAACCCTTATCAGTGGGTGGTTTTGGTTGCCAAACTTTAGTGACAGAGCGCTCAAGTATTAGCAGAAATCCTGTCACACCTCACGGCAGAATCCTTGTCAGTACGTCAGTAGGGCTTAAAGACACCACTGCAAGACTAGGGTGTGGAAGCAAACTGTTTTAAACATTGGATAAACTTTGTCCCTAGCCCAAAATATAATGTGAGCAGTCAATAAAAGCTGGCATCAGTCGTGCCTAAAGAGCAACCTCAAACCGTTGATTTGCGAGGGGAATACGTCCAGCACATTCACCTTCTCGAAAGCTTTGAAGCGGGATGGGAAAGCTTGCATCTAATTTACGAGCAAGAACCCGCAGGCGAAGTCCCCCAAACCTGGTTTAACCAGAATATGCTGGTCATTTGTGTAGAAGATTTCCAAGCAGACTATTTACTTGACGGACGCTGGCAGCACGTAGATTACGCCAACGGAGATCTGGCGATTTTGCCAGCACACGAACCCTTCCCAAAGACTCAGATTGATCGCTCAGTTCGCTTACTGGAGCTGTTTCTCAAGCCGGAAACTCTTGTTGGCGCTGCTAATGAATCTGTAGAGGCAGAGCAAATTGGGTTGGTGCGGCAGTTGAAGTTCCGCGATCCGTTGATTCAACAGATGGGATTGGCACTTCTGAATGAGTTAGAAGCAGGAGGCGCAGACAGTCGCTTTTACGCCGAGTCAATGGCAACAGCGCTGTCAGTGCATTTGCTAAGGCGATACTCGTCACGGAAACAAGAGATTAGAAACTATACGGGTGGGTTACCAAAGTACAAGCTTCAAACAGTGATTGCTTACATCCACGATCATTTAGACCAAAACTTGACCCTGGCTGAATTGGCTGCTGTTGTGCAGATGAGTCCCCATTATTTTGTCAGCCTGTTCAAGCAATCGACTGGGCTGGCACCACATCAATATTTGACCCAGTGCCGAATTGAGAGAGCAAAACGGTTACTGCTCAAGCGGGAGTTAACAATTATAGAAATTTGTCAGACTGTCGGCTTTCAGAGTCAGAGTCATTTCACTAGAGTCTTTCGCCAGCACACTGGAACGACACCAAAAGCTTACAGGGAGGCGTTTTAAAGTTTTCGGAAGATTAGGACACTTTTCGGAAGAATAGGCAAGACAGCAACAGAGGGTGAGTTTTAAACTCAGTAAATATTAGTAATTTCCTTTGAGGATGGCATTGCTGAATAGCCGGATGATTTCAAACGAGGTTTTGAGTTCTCAAACAGCATTTCATCCTGACAACCAGCAATGCCAAAATTTTTTTGAGAAATCAAGATGAACGAAAATACCATTTCGATATCGACTCTCTTCATTGGGCTGAACGGTCTCATCGCCTTTTTGCTCTCATACATTGTGGTAATGGAACGGACGAGAACAAGGGTTTGGCATGGTGAATCAAAAGAGGATATTGTGATGCAACCTGACCCCCTCGCCAACCCTACTGCATGGGTATCCACAGTCGAGAGATTGAGCCAAAGGCTTTCAGCCAACAAAGCTAACGATGAGGGGGTTTTACAACGTAAAATTCGCGCTCATGGGAATTTTGCGGAATATGTGCCGCTTGGATTGCTTTTCATCATTGCACTGGAGTTAATGCATTCGCCGACTTGGGTGTTATGGCTACTGGGAGGCACGCTCACAGTAGCCAGAATTGTTTACGCGTGGGGTGTTATCGGAACCTATGGACCATCTCTGGGTCGAGCAGTTGGCTTTTTTGCCACCTGGTTTGTCTATGTGGTCGGTGCAAGCGCGTGTGTCTATTACGGCTTTAAGGGTATAACCTAACGCCTTCCACAGAGTAGGCTAAGGATTCGACTAGCTTTCTATAGAAGGGTTGCTACAGGCTCAATCCCCTACCCTGATTTCGTTCGTGTTCCCGCTGCCGCTGTGGTTGCTGCTCCAGATTAAACATATTCAGAAGTTCCTGATTCCAATCAGTAGCTTTTGGTGATCTGCGTACTGAATTAGGTAACTGCTCCATCACATGAAGTGCCATTGAATTCCCTGGCTCGTCATTGTCGTAGGCAACAACCACTGATTTGTTTGATAGTGTCCGTAAAAATTCCAGCGGTACAGTACCAGAGCCATCTGTAGATAAATAAATCGTCTTACGTGAATCACTGCGGTCTAATACCGCAAATGACATCGCATCAATCGGAGACTCTACCAACACTGCTCGTTGAATTGGGTCGCCTGATTGTCCTCCTTTTTGGAAGTGAAACCACCCAGCATTTCGTTTAGATCCTTGTGCTAATCCTTTAAATGTGTTGTGATCTCCGGCTGTGCCTCTTAATGATGCGCCAGTGATTGTTTGCTCATCTAGAGAGCGACGAAGAAACACAGCATTTTGTTTGTCGTCTGCATAAACCAAACCCTGTTGATGCAGAGTATCTACCAAGCTGCTTGGTAGTCTGCGCTCACGAGTGAGATAGGTTTTTACAATCAGCCATTTGTCTGCATCCGGCGTTGGGGAAATGAATGGGCGTAGCTGTTCTGTTTGAATAATATCTCTGGTTTTATAAGTGGCAGCAGTTAGTGTTGCTCCTTCTCCCAAGCGGTCTTTTAACCACGCGAGGGCTTGTTTAAAATCACAACCATTAACGTGCATCACTAAGTCAATTGCACCTCCACCACCTTTGAGGTACTGCCAGTCATAGAACTTGCTGCCAGTGATATTGATGATGTGGTTCTCATGCTGCCACTTATGTTTGTCTTTTGGGTCAGGGTCTAAACCTAATTCATAAGCTACTTGCTCCAGTGGAACATCCCGAACTTTATCAGCTAACTCCTGATATTTTTTCTGCCAAGATTGTGCTACTTGTTCTGCTACTTCTGCCTGACGTTGCAGTTCTGAAATTCGTTTTTCTTTGCGCTTTAGCTCCCTAGAGAGTGCAAGAGCCGTCTGCTCCATCTGGGCGCTGTCATTAATCGCCCGTTGCCGATCTGCTACGAATTGCTGCATAGTCTGGACATCCAGACTAGCATCGGGCTGCTGGTTAATAGCTGCGTAATATTTTCTAACTTCTGTATGCCCCGCTCTGCTGCCTTTGATGCCGCGTTCCAGCCCTAATGGTTTCATGGCGAGAGCAAAATCATCTTGCAATTCTGATAGACGATAGCGGCTGCCACCAAGTAAGGCTCTACAGTTGAGTTTCCCCTTCTCATCCAGTGGAACCATATAGGCGTGAATGTGGGGGGTGGATTCGTCCAGATGGAGTTCGGCTCTCACAATGCGGTCGCCATATCTGGTTTGCAACCATTCACAAGCTTTTTGCTGGAAGGATTCTAGTCTCTGTGGCTCATAGTATCCAGCCCTACTTGGATCATCAGGTCGGAAGTATTCAGGGCTGGCAGTTAGCAGAAACTCAACCACCAGCACAGCATTCTTGCGAATAGTCTGGTTGCCAATGTGTTGCCTGACTAGGGTTTCCAGGTCTGGCGTGTTTGGGTTGTCTGGTTGCCCTATAATACGGATGTGCTGTTTTTCTGGGTCGGCGTTAGGTGTTTCACGTTTTCGGCTAGTATGTTGAGCAGACCGACCAACTGCCCCCGCCTTGAGTTTCTGAATCCTGCAAATCCCGTATGCCATGCTTCTTTCTTTCCCAGCAGCTAAACTAGATTATGCCTCACACGCAGGGGATGAAGGGTGCCCCTCCGGAGGGCGAACAGAGCAATTTTGAGCGCAGCGACCGCGAGAGCGGCAAAATTGTGGAGTAATTTCCTTATGTTATGTTGCCTAACGAAAAGTCTAACAGTATAACCGGGGCTATGGCACAAACGGTGCTACTGGGAAAAAGAAGAGGGGATATAACTGAATTGAGTAAGATACTGTTGCTCAGAAGTTCCAACAATCCTTCGTTAGATATCGAGAGTGTAACAGTAGTTATTGGGCTATAACACTTGACTACCCTAGTGGAAAAATAGTGAGTCGATATTACCCAAGTGAGTCGGAAATTGTTTGTCAGAAGAAGGAATAGTTAGTGTAAAGACTCTACAGATGTAGTAGCTAGTTGTGTCACTATTTATTGTATTGAGAGTAATTGCGGTAGGATACTTTATGGCAACTGCAAAACCAAATCAAAAGATTCATGTTGATAAACTGCAAGCTACAAGAGAAAAGCTTGACTCGTTAGAAAAGAAGCAGAACCTTGAACTAACACTGCGAGAGACTATTTACTTGCTTCGTGATAAGCTACGCGGGGCTTTAAAAAAGGGCTACTCTTATCAAGACCTATCTGAGATACTTGAGCAGCAAGGAATATTAGTTTCAGCAGCCACACTGAAACAATACTTAACTGAGACTAATAAAGAAGCAAGCAGTCGGAAGCGAGTCGGAGCGAGAGGGCAAACTAAGCAGAGTTCTCCTAAAGTATTAGAGAAGGATATTTTGACATCATCAGAAAGTGTTACAGAAAGTAAAGATAAAGAGTTGGCTGTGGGAGAGGAGAAAGACTCAAGCCAGTTAATAACTAGTGCAGATGATACAACTCTATTGTCTCAGTCTGAGGTAAACTTATCCCAGTCAAATAATCAAGCTTCAGTCTCAGAGAGTCAGCAAGATACTAAAAAGCCTGTAAGAGGTAAGTCAAAAAAGCTAGGTAGCTCAAATATAGATTTTTCGAGTGAGTTTAATCAGTACTAGGTAACTTAAAATGGCGACAATTCATTGGGGAGATGGAGAAAAAGGCTTTCTTAGGCAAGTCTTTAGTAGTAAGAACTTTAATTCAATATCACCTAGATAGAAACAAGCCTTTTGTGGCAGTAGAAACAGATAGGTCTATTCCAGATGTAGCTGGGGTATATAAAGGGCTATGTCAATATGCTGTGTTCACTGAAAATGAGAAACAAGCGGATAAGGCAGATAAAATTTTTGAGATGGCTATTGACAAGCCAGTAATTGTGAATCTAGCGGCACAATCTCATAGAGCAGTATTTGACTGGATTGAGAGGAATCAGTTATTGGAGTTGGGTACTGAACATGGGGTCTCGTTTTGTAAATGGTTTGTTTGCAATGGAGGTTATGACAGTTTTAACCTATTTACTCAGTCATTAACAAGCTATGAGTCTAGAATACAACATATATTAGTGAGAGACTGAGGTCTCTGTAATAACTGGTCAGATATTGACGAAGATGAGCAACTACATAAGTTGATTAAAAAGTATAAAATCAAGTTAATAGATTTTCTAAAACTAGCTTACAAAAAAAGAAATATTGTTGATAGAAACAGACTAAGGTTTGTTGAAGCATTTTAGTATAAAGAGTTTATAGTTTTAGACAAACAAGGTATAGCCAACTTTTTGAAGGCAGCTTATGCAGCTTTTGACGGGGCGGGGGCTTTTAAATGAAAAAGCTAAACTCTAAGGCATTAGAAGTCTTAGATATTTGTGTAGCTAGTGAGCCACAAGAGATTAAGGCTAAGATTTCTGAGATTTTGGAGGTTGGGGAGCTTGATGCAGGTGACCCAATGTTTTTAGTGTTAGGACTAACTGGACAGATGCGAGTTCTGCTCGAAGCAGATCCGGCTGATTTGTCAAAACATTTGAATAATTGGAAAGAGACTTCAGCAACTAGCTTACAGTCGATTCAACAGGCAATAGAACTAGTTTTGGCAACGCAACAACAGCAAGCAGATACTGTTAGACGCACGCTTGAGTCTGTTGCTAAACATTATGTAGAAAATATTAAAGAAGCGGGAATGGCGACTACTTCTGCCATTGCAGGAGCAAATAGCGAAACATTGTTGCAAACACGGCTTGCCGCTTTAAGGGCTATTGAAAGGCTAAGACTAAGCGTACTGAAGATGATTTACCTGTTCACAGTTTTCAAACTTTGATGGCAGATTTAGCTACTGTTGTTAAAAATAAAATTCAATCAACTGTTACGGGAGCTAATTTAACTTTTGACAAGATTACGGAATCTACGAGAGTGCAACAAAGGGCAATAGATTTACTTGGCGTTCACCTCATTTGTACCCAGTAACAACTGACTCCGAATCGCTCACACCCCTTGTGTGCATACTCTACGCCTTTTTGTCAAAGGGGAACTTCAGGTTACCCGTTGTGGGTGATGCTGATGTCCATTCTGGGAGTCATGAGCGGTTGTCAAGGCTATCAAGCCTTGGAGGACTTTGGTATTCGGCACTATCAAGCGTTGGTGATGAATTGGGAGTAAGCCTCAAACGACTGCCATCTAATACGACCATACGACACATATTTCGGGGCGTTAACGCCTGGGCATCGCAGCAGTTTTCGCCCCAAATGGGAGAGTGGCTAGCGGTTGTGGCAAAAGCATCAAGGGGACAGTGCAACACCAGTGGAACTCATTGCAGAACTTTGTCAGTGTCGTGTCGGTGTACAGTCATCACCATCGCCTGGTGATTGCTCAGCAAGGCTATCAGAACAAAGCCCAAAGCGAAATTCAGGTTGTTGAACTGAACCAAAATAGATCACAGCCGTCCGCTGCTGGTTTTTGGGAAGAGAAGCTTTCGTCACTGTTGCCACTACTAATTTTTCAGTAGGATTGTAAGCTTCAACGCTTCATCTGGCACCAGACACCAATTTCTGATCTATGCGATCTATGGAAACCATTATTTAATTCAATGGTTTCCATTATTTAATTCACTGGTAAAGGAGTTGGCTTTTTTTTAATAAAAGTTTAAGCTTTTATTCAGCTATTGAGCAGGACAGTTCTAGGATTAAATTTACTTGAATTGGCAAATGAAAAATTCATTTTATCCAAATTCATCCGGGAAATTACTCAGGCATTTGTATACTATCAAACACTGGTTTTTGGCTACACCAGAAAGGGCACTCGATCAAGCATATAAAGCTGCATTGACAATCAATTCTATCGAAGACGAGTACTTTAATGGTCATAAAATATCTGCTGAATCAGCAAATTATAGTAATAGTGTAATGTTATGTTTGCAAGCAGAGCTTAAAAAAAACTTAAGTATTGCCAAGCGGAGGTTAGCGGAATTTAAAGCCAGTCTTTCCTTCGTTAGCATTTCAAATCACTTTACTTTGGAGAAGATAAAGTTTATTGATGAGGTAATAGATAAATACTCTTTTCAAGAGACTAAATCATTAGCTTTGGTACCAGATTCTTCACCAGAAGCAATTATCTTAAATAAAGGTGACTTAAATAAAGCAAACAATCAGCAATCTTCATTTTCTAAAGACATTATCAATGTTGAATCTATTTCTGACAAGACGGGAGTGCTCCCCAGGTCAATTGGGAGAACAATTAATAGAATAAAAACGGAACTGAAGCCGCAAGCAGAAGAAGAAGTTATAAAAAAATTCCAAACTTCTAGTGCTAAAACAACAACTGCTGTCAGATTTATTTTTATGCTCATTATTGTGCCGATATTAGCTCAACAGTTAGCTAAACAATTCTTATTTTTTCCAATTGTTGAACGAGTTAGAGGTGAAACTACAACTCAAATTTTTTTAAATTATGAAATGGAAGAGGAAGCTTTTCGTAAGTTGCATAGTTTTGAAGAGTCACTTAAATTCGCCAGCCTGGTTAATAATTTTCCTAAACTTTCTCCTGAGTTAATGGAAGAGCGAGTCAAGCATAAAGCTAATGAAATAGTAGAAGAATTTCGGAGAAAAAGTAATAATGCAATCAGCAATGTTTTTGCTGATTTAATAGCAGTTATTGCGTTTGTTTGGGTAATAGTTACCAGAAAAAGAGAATTCATTATTGTTAAGTCTTTTATAGATGATGTTGCCTATGGTCTCAGTGACAGTGCCAAAGCTTTTATCATCATTTTGATGACAGATATATTTGTGGGTTTTCACTCACCGCACGGCTGGGAAGTGATTCTTGAAGGTATGGCAGAGCATCTAGGTGTTCCAGCTAATAAGAGCATGATTTCTCTATTCATTGCCACATTTCCAGTCATATTAGACAGCATTTTTAAGTATTGGATTTTCCGCTATCTCAGTCGAATATCCCCTTCAGCACTAGCTACCCTCAAGAATATGAACGAGTAATTTTTTTCCTGGGATTAAATACGTTAATAAATATAAAATATGGGGATATCAAAAAATTTTTTTCAAAAATTTGAGCAACAAGACCAATTCTTCTAGCTGTTAACTATGCCTTACAGTTTGCTCCTAGACCAAATTGTTTATACCAGCTTTGCCCAGACAGGATTTAAGACGGTTGCCAGTAAACAGGTTCCCGCCGAAATCCAGCAAGCCTTTATGGAACGTGTGGTTCACCAGCATTGGAATTCCTACAAACCCCCACAGGCAGGATACCGAGCAGTTTACTTACATCAAGTCACCCCAGAACAGAACCTCTTTGGCTGGTTGTATAACGATGGTGTAGATGACTTGGATCGCAAAGGCGTACCGTACTTCATTTGCTACTACCTAGCCGAACCCCTACTGTTCTATTTTCAACTAGAAAAGATTTTTAGCTGCCTGCATAAGGGACCAGTAGGAGAGATAGATCGGCACATCCCACAACCCACGCTCGAAACCGTTGTGGTTAGAAACTTCTGGAGTTACCAGTCCGTCCGTCCCGGGGTGGCTATTCCCGCAGTGGTGCGTGCACATAGTCATATTGCCCTGAAGCAAGGGGAATTGCTAGATTTATTTCTCCCGCTCAACCAACAAGAACAGATAATTGAGCTAAACGCCCAAACTCACGAGCAGCAGATAGAGAACCTTGCGATTTATACTCGTTACTTAGTCAAAGCCGCGGAAACGGGTACAGTGGCTCTCAATGAAGATGTTAATGCCATTAAGGCTAGGGTGATACAACCCTACCGAGGGTACAAAGAAAATTTGCAGCGATATGAGCAAGCTTTTGTTTCGGCAATTCAACGTGAGTACCAGCTCACAGAAGACACTCGCAACAGCTTAAAACGTTTGCAGCAAGTTTTGCAACTAAGAAATGAAGATATAGAACAAATTGAAGCTCGTTCTCATAGAGTAACTATACCAAGTTCACCTAACAAAAGCGCTAAGCATATTTCTGCCTTGTATGCTTATCGAAATCCGCAATATCTGCTCACAACAGGCATTCTAACTATGATTTTGGTTTTGTTCGGTTTAGTTTATGAAACAGCTCAAATGCAGCTTTTTGCACCTAATTTGAAGGATTTGAGTCCTTTAGAAACCAGAGGAAGAGAAGAATGAATTCCGTAACTGCCTTACCGACATTTAACTTGCTCAGTATTGGTCACAGGGGAGTGGGCAAGACAGTTTTTCTTGCTGGCAGCTATGCAGAGTTACATACTGATAGTCAAACACTGAATCAGCACTCTTTGTGGTTTGACTGCCAGGAACGCCAAGTGCAAGAAAATATCGACGATATCCTCAGCCATATTTCCGAGACTGGTCATTATCCACCGCCGACGATGAAAATCACCAACTTTAGCTTTAGCCTAAAACGTCGTCGCTGGTGGGGTAGCGAAACGCTATGCGATTTTCTCTGGTCGGATATTCCTGGTGAGATTTGCACGATTCACAATCGTGACTTTCGAGCGATGGTGTCTAATTCCGATGGCTGCTGTGTGTTTATCGATGCTTATGCTCTGGTACACAACACTAATACATACCTTGAGTATCTGGAGGAGATAATTAAACAGGTAATGGCAATTGCTAGCCTGGCATACCTGCACGATCGCAAGTATCCCTTCGTAGTTATCCTTACCAAGTGCGACTTGCTTGAATCTAATCACCTTAACCAGCAGCTCCAGCAGGTTCTACAACCACTAACCAACCGTCTAGATGCTGTCAAAGCCAACTATCAAACATTCTACTCGCTGATCCCGATTGTCCGCAGACCAGAGAAAGCTATGTTCAAGCCAAAAGGTGCGGTGGATCCACTTTTATGGCTAGTCTGGGAGTTGAGTCAAGCTGAAAAACTTGGTTTGATGCAAGAGCACCCAGAGTTGGTTACCAGCCTATGGTCAAACCTTCTTCACAATTTCCAAGAGCTGGTCGAGCAAGTACTGCACAGGCGGCGGGCCAGGGCGGCTTACCAGTCAGTCGAAGTTAAACAAGAAGCAGTTGGAGTTACACAGAAACAAATATTCAATCAATACTTGCTCACCTCAGCCCGTACCCGCAGAAATGTCTTAGCTATGGCTCTTGCCAGTGTGACTTTAGTAGGTATCGGCCTAGCTTATCGCTACACAAAACTTACTCAAACTTGCTCAGCACAAGAATGTTTAATTCCGACTTCATCCGTACTTCCAAACAGTTCACCTCCCGAAATTTCTAACCAATAATTGCTGCGTTACTCGTCCTCCCGCAGGTGAGGGTCGTGCAATTCCGGACATCAGCCTGAGAAAATTATGAGCTCCTCTACCTGGAACAGGAGGGAGACAACCGCAGCAACAACAGCAGTTTATTATAGGGGTTGATTATGCATTTAAGTAAGCTTTTAAAACAAATTACAGAAGCTGGTTCCCAAAAAAAAACTTCATGCATTTGATTGAAGGTATAGTGGAAATTATTGCCAAAGTTATGTCACTATTGATGATAATAGTGATAGTAGTTGCGGTTTTCGATCTGATGAGGGTTTTATCTTTAAATGTATTTTTTGAAACTGTAGTTTTTTCAAAACATTATTTTAAATTTATGGTTTATTTTTAACTATATTAATAGTGCTGTAACTTTTAGAAAATAACCTGAAATATTTACAAATACATATTATTCAAGTTGAGCTAGTTATTGTTACTTCTTTAATTGCTACTGCTCGTAAAATTATTATCCTTGACTTAGAAAAAATATCAGCAAGCGAGCTGATTGGATTAGCAATTACCATTTTCGCTTTATCAATTAGTTACGGTATTATTCATACAAGTAACCCTAAAAAACTCATTTTTAAATAATGTAAGGAATAATTTTTCTCCAAAAATGAGCCAAAATTCGATTAGCCATTTCTGGCAATTACAGTCATTGAAAATCATCTTTGATAGGAGCAAGCGCGAGCAAATCTTCAACATTACGTAAGATTGTGTTGCAAATTACATCTAAGGGGGGATTATTTGGTTTGTGTCCAAAAGGCTCTTCAGTTTCCGAGCCAATTTGTTCAATCACCAGTAATAGAAAACTCACAAAAGTCATTATTGTACTAGTAAAAAAAGTAAAATATTTGACGATTTCTAAAGGTAATATCAGGCAATAAATGAACAGTAAATTCCTGAGTATAAGAGTAGACAGCGAGGGCAGTGTGGTTTTCAAAATGAGTTCACATTCACACCAAATATCTACTAACCTATCCATCAGCTTATGTAAGGCAGTCAGCTGATGGATATCTAGACAATTATGGTTATACTGCTCCTGCAAATAATCTCCAATCCAAAAAGCAATTTGTAGTGGGTGATAATTTGTAAATTTGACTCGGAAATACTGGTTTTCAGACATTAATGACTTTAGCTCATCGTTTACAGGTTCCGCCCTTATATGTAACTTTATAGCCACCACAAAAGCAACTATTAGTCGTAGTGTTGCCTCTTTTTCTAATCGATCTTTCGATGACTGTTCTTTAACTCCTATCCAAATGTCACGAGTCAAGTTGTGGACTGTATCAACCAAGGCTTCCCATAAGTTATAGCCTTCCCAAAATCGCCTGTAACTTGTAATTGTCCGGAAAACCAATAACACAGGCAAGCCAATATTGAAAATTAAGACGGCTCTAGTAATGGGATTGTCCTTCTCAAAGAAGGTTATGGGAAGAGCGAAAAAGTAAAGCAACGATACTAAAAAACTATAGCCACTATAAAGGAGTACCCAGGGAAGGATAACTGGAATAACTGATTTGCTAATCTTTAAAAAGAGTTGAGGCCACATCATTTTTTTGCCCATATAAAAATCATACTTTGTATTAAATGTATTGTTATTGGTTTGACACACATAGATCAGGAATTGGTGTCTGGTGCTAGATGAAGCGTTGAAATTGGGGGGCGACAACCGAGCTAAAATGCTTGCTGTATAAGTGCCTAAGCTCTCAAGGCTCTGTAATAAAATGTCTACTTATTGCGAATAGAACTTCGGAGTTCTTCAACCCATACCTGGCATTCATGAAAAGCAACTATCCAGTTTTGTCCATATAAACAATTCCAAAAATTACTGTATCGTTTTCTGGTTCTACCTTTCTCTTGGGAGCAACAGACATATGGTTGTTGTCTTTGGAATTGAGTTCTTTGTCCTTGTAACCAAGCTGCTGTCATCGCCAAGGCAATTAATAAAATTAAGCGTACAAGTCTATCAGGTGCGGAAATCAATTCGGGGAGTATTAGCAAGATTCATTCAACTGCTGCACTTGCAGTACGTCTTATTTGGACGATTGAATTTAATCAGTGTGGTAGCTGTTTTTTGAGTCTAATCAATATTAACTTCACTCGCTATCAATCAGAATGTCAGAGTTGGATGATTTTTTTAAAGTTATTTTCACTGTTGTTGCTGCTATTAGTTTCACTTGTTGTCTAATATAAGTAAATTCCTTCACACCGAAGAACCGCGATAGATAAATCTTCTCCAGAGCAGACTGAGGAAATAGCTTCGGTCGAATACATCACCATCGCCAGAGCTTGACAGAGTTTTTTATAACTTTTTTCAAAAATTTGAACAACTGCCGCCAATTCCTAAACCACGTTCGGCTAAAGATTAATTAGAGTTGAATCAAGCTAAGATTATTCACGCTCTGGGTAAGGGATAGACCATTGAAGACTTGCACAAGTGTTAAAGGAGTGCGAATTTTCAATCAGCGCTTCAACTTTGTGGCACTAATCGGATAAGTTTAAGGCAGAAAAGTCGAGCCATGTTCGGACAAGTAAGTCCAGATGCAGCCAGCAATTTAGATGAATGGGGCGCACACAGCTTACGACTATTGCCATACTTCATTTGATGCCATCCTGATTTACTGTCTGAATCTGGATGCGATTGCTCTGTGTCAGCATAAATATAAGGGATTGTGCCGAGATAGCTGTAACTAGATGCGTTCTGGGATTGGAAAGGCTTGATTTTACGGATTTATTAACCGTTGAATCTGCTCTAAAGCAGCAAGCTTTCGCGCTCCATGCCTTGGTCGGGTTTCTAAGTCATTTTGCCCTATTTAACATACATCTCTAGCAATCTCTCAATGCCTTACCGATTCCACAGCCGTTGCGCGTACTGACAGAGTATCTCCTGCAAGATTGCCTTAACGCCAGATTGGCTCGCTCCAGTTGGGGGGAGAGGGTGTGAGCATGGGGAGAATCAGTAATGGAGTTTATGTGAAACGAGAATTGCTGCATGGCAACTTATCAGGTCAGTTTATTAAATGAAGCTGAAGGGATAGATGTAACAATTGAAGTTCCTGAAGATGAGTACATCTTAGATGTTGCTGAGGAAAATGGTTTTGATCTGCCCTATTCCTGTCGGGCTGGTGCTTGTTCTAGCTGTAATGGCAAGTTGATTGAAGGTTCAGTTGACCAGTCGGAACAGTCTTTCTTAGACGACGAGCAAATTGCAGCGGGAAATGTGCTTACTTGCATTGCTTATCCCACAAGTGATTGCACCATCCAAACCCATCAAGATTCAGCACTACTGTGATCTGAAGAAACCAGTATTCGGCGAGTGCGATAGTTAATGACATTATTGGCTTCTTCATGCTCCCGTAATTAGAACCTATTGCAGCTACTTATTTCAAAGGTTTTCTTTGATTGTGAGCAGTGAGCCTGACAGAGTTATAGCTTGGGCTAAATCCTATTTTTTCTAAGTCACTCAAAAACAACACTTGGGCTACTGTTCAAGCGCAAGTTTCAGGCAACGAATGCGCCATTCGTCATCGGGCGAGAATAGGAGCGCGCCCGAAGCGCGGCGGTGGGGAGGCAGCCTCACCAAACCCCACCCGAAAAAAGTTGCGCACAAGAGCCAAAATCTTACTGCTCGTTTTTGATGGGAAGATTAGAGGCTTTTATTTGACTCAAGATCGTCCCCCAATCTCCTCACCCCTATAAACCCAGGTGGTCAAACCGAAATTTTATTTGACTGAAAGATGCCTGTCTCTTTGGGTGGGGGGAAAGCGAGGATTTTGTTATCAGTTGCCTGAATGCACCTCAACTCCAACGAGGCGATGGGGAGGCAGCCTCCCCAAACCCCACCCGAATTTTTTAGGCACATTACTCTATTTTTGGGCAACACTTTGCTCGACATTTTCAAACGCCAACTTATTGCCACATCGGTGCCACTTCTGTGCCAAAAATGTGGCAGAAAGTCGGCAAAACTTGGCAAGTTGAACGAAGTTTTAGAGATTATTGATAATTCGATGCAATAGACTGAAAAGTGATGCCATGAATTGTCCGCAAATTGCCAACAAATTGTCATCAACTTGTCACCCTATCGCCGTAACTTGTCCGCATTTCTGCCATCACATCAATTTGGGGATTCATCCTAAAATCAGGACTAATTGCTTGAAACTATTGCAAGTATTGCGTTTCCCGATTGGCAGATGTTACTAAATGCTCCCACCTCTGACCAGCCTAATTCCTGCAAAATCTTATTGAGAATTGGTGATAAATCGCGCTGACAAAACCCAAGTATCTACTCGTATTTAATGTAGATTAACTTCTAGCTTGGTTGATATTTCAAAACCAGATCGCAGACACAGCCAGATCGCTTCTGCTAGCAGTGACACTTCCAGATAACGCGGCAATGTCCCGCTCGTCATTGTGACCCGATATTTCCTGAATCATACACAAGGGAATACCAGCGCACTTACATCATAGTCAGGGCAGTTCGCCTAAAAGAGTGAGTGCTGACACCTGACAAACCAACTCGAAAGCTTGCAGACTTTAAAATCTTATCTGCCATGAAACGAGTCAATGAGTGCAAAATTCCCCGTATTCCTGGTCACAACGCCCCTGGTTAGGTTAATTGGTACAGAGAGGAAACACTAGATATAGACTGCTCTAAGTACCAAGGTTGAAATAAATGTCTATGCTTCGACACAACGCCTTAAGCGCTGTGTCGCCCATACAGGCTGTCTTTGAGTCACACAGATTCCCCATATAAGGTAAGACATTTATTTATATCGCCCCACTTAAAGCAAGTGGCAATTTTTACCGTAAAACTCCTTTACTGTATAGGTTTTCAGTCGTCGCATAGCGTCAAATGACAGCTTCGCTATTTTTACGCCTACAGCGGTTGTGGGGTGAGGTGGGCTCGCTTTCCTGAGCAGAGGTTGAAACAAATGCTTTGGAGGATGGGAACACTATGTATTAAGTAATCGCTGATAAAAACATTCCAAAGCTTTTGTTGCATTATCGGAGCAAAAAGTATGACCAAGCAAGGGTTTAATGACTTTGTTAACTATCAACGGGTTAATGATAGTTACCTGAAGCGGCGGCAGCTACAAGGAAGCACTGATTGGGTGCTGTTGTCGAGTTTAGGTGTTGGCGCTGTGATCTCAGGTGATTTCTATGGCTGGAACTTTGGTCTAACAGTAGGTGGCTTCTGGGGGCTTTTTATTGCCACTTGCCTAATGGCAGGTATGTACATATGCATGGTTTACAGCATTGCTGAACTATCAGCAGCATTCCCATATGCAGGTGGTTTCTACTCATTTACACGTAGTGCCTTCGGTCCACTTTTGGGATTTATTTGCGGTGTAGCTGTCACGATTGAATACGTACTGACACCAGCTGTAATCCTTGTTGGCATCACTAGCTACCTACATCCGTTGATCCCCGCTGTACCAGTCTACCTTTTCTGGTTGCTTGCCTACACTATCTTTGTGGCAATTAACATTAGGGGGGCGGAACTATCTTTGCAAGTGAGTCTTTTCCTCACTCTGCTAGCACTTGCAATGTTGGGAGTATTTTACATGAATATATTGGTCACACACAATTTCCGCCCAGAACTGCTCTTCAACGTTCCTGCTATTTCGGGACAATCGGAAACATGGTTGCCCAAAGGCTGGTACGGTATTTTCGCCGCAATTCCTTACGCGATCTGGTTTTATCTAGCGATTGAGCAAGTTCCTCTGGCAGCTGAGGAAACCCGTGATGTAGCCAAAAACATACCTAGAGCATTAATCATAGGCATTTTTATTCTGATTACTTTTTCGTTGTTAACCTTAGTAATTAACTCTGGTACAGGTGGTGGCGCTGCTGCTATAGGTAAATCAAGTGTACCGATACAAACTGCGTTGGAGTCATATCTAGGTAAAGGAAGTGGAATAAGCACCGTTTTGACAGCGATTGCACTAATGAGCGGTCTGCTTGCTAGCTTCCATGCTGTTATCTATGCCTACGGACGCATACTCTTTTCTCTTTCTCGTGCTGGGTACATACCGCGCTGGATTTCTGTCACTAGCAAGACTCATACTCCTGATAGAGCATTAATTTTGGGTGCAATATTTGGATTTATCTGTGCAGTAAGCATCGATGTTTCTGGGGGCAGTACAGTGGGCGCAGCGTTATTGAATATGGCTGTGTTTGCGGCAGTAATCTCCTACGTGCTGGTGATGTTCAGTTACATCAAGCTGAAACTTGCTGTGCCGGATCTACCTAGACCCTACAACAGTCCACTAGGTCTTTGGGGTGCTGTTGTTGGATCTGGACTAGCAATTCTTGCCTTTCTAGCTTGTTTTTTTGTACCTGAATATCGCCCTAGTCTTTGGGGTATTTTATGCTTGCTGGCTGTAGCAATTGTTTACTTTTTTCTTTACAGCAGAAAACAATTAGTTGCTCAAGCTCCTGAAGAAATGGTATCGCTAAAAATTAACGGCAAGCAGTTTTAAGTAGAGGCTGTCTACCTTGATATTTGGCGCGGCGGCAGTTTTGTAAAAATACCAACGATTATATCAAGACCGCCGTCAGCTAATTTCTAGTTTAATTTAGATAATTTTAAGCAACATAAAAGTCAAAAAAAATTGGCAGGGAGAAATAATTTGTGTCTCTAGAAAACATGGCTATATCAGAAACAAATTATTGTGATAATTACACTAAAATAAATTGGATTAACGTTTATCAACAATATTTAAAAGAAAAAACAAAAAATCATGCGGGTTATCCATATAACTTGAATTATGATTATAGCGCTTTGCTGAATTTTTTGGAATTTTCTATTAATAATTTAGGTGACCCTTTTGTTGAATCCAATTACAAAATACACAGCCGTTTTTTCGAGCAAGAGGTTCTAGCTTTTTTTGCCAAGCTTTACCAAGCCAATAATTGGTGGGGTTACATTACTCATAATGGGACTGAGGGAAATCTTTATGGTTTATTACTAGGACGGGAAAGCTATCCTGATGGCATTCTTTACGCATCTGCTGATTCTCATTACTCTGTAGCTAAAGCCTCTCGTTTTTTTAAAATTCCTCACATTTGTGTCAAGTCTCAATCTAATGGAGAAATGGATTATACAGATTTTCAGAGTAAGTTAGAGCCTAACTTCCCTGCCATTATTAACTTAAATGTAGGCACTACTCTCAAAGGGGCTGTTGATAATCTAGACCGAATTTTAGAGGTTTTAGAAGCTAAGGCTATTAAAAAATACTACATCCATTGTGACGGAGCTTTAGGAGGAATGTTAATTCCCTACCTAGAGCCTGAGTGGATCAGTTTCCAGCGTTCTATTCATAGCCTTGCAATCTCAGGACACAAGTTTATCGGCTGCCCTTTTCCTTGTGGGATTGTGCTAACGCATAAAGCTTTAGTAGAAAAATTATCCAGTAGCATTGAGTATATTGGGTCTAATGACACAACCATTGGTGGTTCTCGTAATGGTCATGCCCCACTGTTTCTCTATCATGCAATTCAACAGCGGCAGTACCTGTTCAAGCAAGAGGTATGGGAGTGTGTAGACAAGGCTACTTATCTTTACAACCAGTTAAAACAGGCTGGACTATACTGCTTGCTCAATCCTTACTCTACTACTGTTGTTTTTCCGCAACCTAAAGCCGCTACTACTCAGAAATGGCAATTAGCTACCCAAGGTAACTTAGCTCATGTTGTAGTAATGCAGAATCATAGCTACGAGTTACTGGATATTTTATGTACTGATCTGCTGGAGAATCAGGTTCAGTTATAAAGAAGCAATAGTAAACTACCCACACTGACCCGAAGATCGGGTACAGTGGGAGCCTCTTTGCGGGAATAGGTGATTATTTAGCTGCAAGTAGTTAATAACCGCCTTCTCCTTCACTGGTTTTAGACCCGCTCACAAACGGAAGTACTAAGCATCGCCATCAGAAGTTGAGAGTAGAGATCGCCGCTTCTAAATCCTCATCCAGCACCTCTAGATATTTTTGCAGGGCAGACAGGGTTTTATGTCCTGAAATCTTTTGAATCACCTTCAACGGCACACCAGATCTGTGCATTTGAGTTAAACAGGTACGCCGGAAGCTGTGGGTACTCGCCCCTTCAATCCGCAACTCAATGAAAGCTCCGCGCAGAATCTTGTCAGCTGAATCTGGGTGAATATGCCCCCGACCATGACGACCTGGAAATAAATACACCTTAGATGACGAGTAGTCGAATAGCAGCGCTCGAAGCTGTTGACTGACTGGAACAGAGCGAGTTTCTATCTTGCCCTTAGTCGTCCCCTTGCGAATGGTAACGCGGGGTCTAATGCTGCCATCAATGGCGTATACATCCTTAGTATGCAACGAGCAAGCTTCAGCAATCCTCGTCCCTGTGTAGAGGCAGACCCCAAATAAGGCGCGATCGCGTGCCGATTTCAACCCAGCGGTGAATAACACAGCGATCTCGTCGGATGATAAGATCTTTGCTTGGTCATGACGATCAATTTTCATAAATAAATCTTACACCGTCAAACAGAAGCATTCCGGTGTAAAGGCACAAAAGCTTG
>DATNQH010000339.1:0-2598 GCA_036704105.1 Leptolyngbyaceae cyanobacterium
ATCAATGAATTGATGAAATTCCACATCGGTGATTCGGAACAAGTCACGGTGGGTGCCGTTTTGATGATTGTAGTCGTGCATATTTAGCAGCATGGTCAGCAGATCTGTCTGGACACTTCTATCTGCTGTATGCCCGATCAAGTAGTAAGTTTTGGCAATATCATTCAGCACTGTGGGAATGGGTATTTTCGGCTCGTAGCCACCGTAAGACCAAATAAAATCTCCCTGAATTGTTAGATCTAAAGGTTTCAGTTGAGGCAACGTTTTCTTGTTAATTCCTGGTAGAACGGTGCAGCCAAGTGAATCAAACTTCAGCGCATGAAACGGGCAGACCACAACGCTTGAAGAATCGCTTTGTGATTCGCACCATCCTTCTGACAGCATCGCCCCCATATGTGGGCAGGCATTGGGCAGAGCATATACAGCTTGGTTCGCATCTTTCCACATGACATAATCAGCGCCATATAAGGAAATTTTCTGAAGTTGGTTCACTTTCAACATTGATTTGTGTGCCAGCAACCAGGGCGCACCGGGGAGCATAGACTGCATAATGTTCTCCGTTAGAGGTAAAATTGTGACAGATTCGTCGTGTTTCTAAAATATGACAAAACATTCGCATTCGTCAAGTAGCCTGCGCCGTCAACCCAAACAGCAGCGAGGTAAACAACGGGTTGAAAAAATCTTGGATGCAGCAGCAGTAGTGTTTGACGAGTTAGGCTATGAAGCAGCGACGACCCATTTGATTGCGGCAAAAGCAAGGACAGCGATTGGGTCTGTCTACCAGTTTTTTCCCGATAAAGCCGCTATTTTTCATGCAATGGAGTTACGCCATAGTGAACGGGTCAAAGCGATGTGGGCGCAGGTAAACACACCAGAAATTATTCAATTGCCGCTAGGTCAAACGATACACGCCCTCGTCAGCGCTGTTGCAGAACTGTTTGAGCAGCCAGTATCACGGGTGGTGTTCGTGCAGTTTTTTAGTTCGCGCGAGATCTTTCAGTCGATTGATGAAAGCATGACCCAGGAAGCGATTAACTTTATGGCAAGTATCTTGAAACAGCGCAACCCAACATTAAGTCAGGCACAGTACAGTCTGCTTGCAGAAGTTTGTGTCCAAAGTAGTAATGCTGTCATGTTGTCAGCACTTTGCAATCCCGATGTGCAACATCGTCAACGGCTAATTGGGGAGATTGAGGACTTGCTAGTGTCATATTTAAAGCCGTATGTGGGAGATAGTCTATTAGACGATGTAATGAAAGTAATGAAATGCCAGCACTGTCAATCGAAGCAGCTATCTAAAAATGGGTATCGCCGGGGGAAGCAGTGCTACCGCTGTAAAGACTGTGGCAAACAGTTTGTGAAAAATAATAGCCGACAGATGGCTGAATCTGGCGATAGCATGACATAGAAGACAGATGCGTTCGATTAGGAGTAATATAAAAGCGGCGCAGTATAACAACTGTGTTACAGCGGATAATCAGCCTCTTGTTAATGCATCAGTCCTACTCACTTAATGGCGGATTCCCTAGTTCTAAAGAGAGGAAATTCGTTTGCCACCGATGGCAATAAGGCACTTCAAACTTTCTTTGTCCGACCTGATTAGGTCTGGTTTCGCAGCAGGAACTACCAACAGAAGGGTATGGAGCAACCTCTGGGATTCCGGCTGCTTACATAGCGACGCGCTCTCTTGGTTTTACCAAGAGGGCAATCCTTTAAGCTAGAGCTTCTGGCGTTTCCCAGCAGTCTGGCGTGAAATCAGCCTCGAAGTTTGGTAGTGGCAAATGAAACGACGCAGAGCCGTTGACGAATTTTTGAGTGCCTATTTGTTTTTGACCAGCGACGCATTTTCTTACATTACGGGTAAAATTTTATATTTTGATCCTGGTTATTATGCAGGGTAGTAAACTTGATTAAAGGACTGTGAGATGACAAAGACTGCTATCCTCACTCCACTTGAAGAGGAGTTATCTATTCTCGTGAATGCATTAGAACAGTTCGGACTCAAAAAGCACAGACTCGATTTAGGTAAAATGGAGATTTTTGAGTTTCATGAACTGGACTTACTGTTAGCTCTGGGTGGACACGGCAAGACACAGTTTGGAGTACAGTCACAATACTTACTCTGTCAATTACCGCAACTCGAATTACTTGTTTGTGCAGGGGCAGCCGGGGCATTATCAAATGATTTAGAGATTGGAGATATTATTGCTGCAACCGAAACCGTTGAACATGATTACAATCTCAAATTTGTCAGCCGTCCCTTACCTAGATTTACTGGCACGCCTCAAGTGATTGAGACTCTAAGGGAGCTACCGAAAACAGAGTTAGGTTTTAGTTTGCATCTTGGCTCGATTGCGAGTGGGGACGAGGATATTGTTACGGTTGAGCGCGGGTATGAGCTAGCTCAGCTAACTGGGTGCATTGCGGTAGCTTGGGAAGGAGTTGGAGGTGCAAGAACGAGTCAATTTGCTCAGAAGCAGTATGTTGAGCTACGGGCAATTACAGATACAGCAAATCACAATGCTGCTGCTGATTTTGAAGTGAATTTAGCGGCGGCGATGACTAATCTTGCTAAGCTTATTGCGCGATGGCAAGCAG
>DATNQH010000340.1:0-16005 GCA_036704105.1 Leptolyngbyaceae cyanobacterium
ATTTTACAAACTAGCCCATTGATAATACCCGATGCTTGCCAGGATGAGCGCTTTGTTGACAATCCCCTGGTTACTTGCACACCCAAAATTCGGTTTTATGCTGGTATACCTCTGTTTACATCAGATAATTTTGCTCTAGGCTCTTTGTGCGTAATTGACTACGTACCTCGCCAACTGAGTTCCCAACAGCAAGAAGCCCTAGACATTCTAGCTCGTCAGGTAATGACGCAACTGGAGTTAAGACGCAATTTAGCGGCTTTGAAACAAGTAATTCATCAATCTAAGCAAACACAGCAGGCACTTAGAGAAAGTAAAGAACGCTATCGTCGGTTAGTAGAACTGTCACCGGAAACAATAGCTGTCCATAGCGAAGGGAAATTTGTCTATATAAATAAAACTGGAGCAAAACTTCTTGCTGCATCCAATCCACAGGAAATTATTGGCAAACCAGTATTAGATTTCGTCGAGTCAAATTACCCTGAAATAGTTAAATCGCAAGTTTGGCACGTTCAAGCGCAAGAAACACAGACAGAAGTAATTGAACAAAAAATGGTGCGGCTTGATGGTGCGATCGTTGATGTAGCAGCGACCGGAATACCTGTGACTTACCAAGGTAAACCAGCTACCCAGGTTGTAATAATTGATATCACAGGGCGCAAAAAAGCCGAAGCAGCACTGCAAGAAAGCGAAAACAAATATCAAGATTTGTTTGAAAATGCCAGCGATCTAATTCAGAGCGTCACACCCGAAGGTGATTTTATCTATGTTAATCCAGCCTGGCAAGAAACATTAGGCTATAGCGAAGCTGAAATTCAACAGATGAAGGTGTATGACATTATTCATCCTGATAGTTTAGTAACTTGCCTGGAAGTATTTGGACGGGTGATGTCTGGAGAAAAGTTTGTACAAGTTGAAGCTGAATTTATTAGCAAAGATGGTCGGAAAATCTGGGTTGAAGGCAGCATTAACTGTAAATTTGGCGATGGGAAACCAACAGCTACAAGGGGAATTTTCCGCAATATATCTGAGCGTAAGTATGCAGAAGCCGCACTGCAAAACGCTTATAACCAGCTAGAACTCAGAATCGAGGAACGGACTGTCGAACTTACGAAGATCAATCAGCAATTGCGCAATGAAATTGTTGAGCGCCGCAGGGCGGAGGAGGAAGTTCAGCTGCTGCAAAAAATCACTCCAGCAATTAGCGAATCTCAAAATTTTCATGCATCGCTGGAGGTGGCTCTGCGACAAATTTGTGAATTTACTGGTTGGTCTTTTGGCGAAGCCTGGATTCCTGGCGCTGATAGCACAGTACTTCAGCTTAGCCCTGCTTGGTATTGCTCTGATGAAAGTCCGAAGATCTTTCGCATTCTCAGCTACAAGTTTAAATTTCCACTAGGGACTGGTTTACCAGGGGGTGTTTGGTCATCAAAGCAACCCAAGTGGATTCCGCAGCTTGAAGACGAATCAAGCCCAAGTTTTCTTCGCGCGCATTTAGCTTATGCTGCTGGTTTCAAAGCTGCTTTAGGAATTCCTATCATCGCGCACACTAGCCCAGATAGTGACCCAGAAGTACTAGCCGTACTCGTATTTTTTATGTCTGAAACTTGCGAGGAGGACAAACGCTTGGTTGAGATTGTTTCTACTGTGGCTACTCAACTAGGTTCGCTCGTGCAGCGCAAGCGGGCAGAAGAGGCGTTAAGGGAAAGTGATGCGCGTTACAGCACTTTAGTCAAGCAAACTTCAGAAGGGATTTTCCTGGTTGACGCTGAAACTAAACGCATTCTAGAAGCGAATGAAGCATTTGCTCATCTACTCGGCTATACTTGCGAACAATTGGTAGGGTTGACACTTTACGACATCGTTGTTCTCGATCGCGCCTCAATAGACTGCAATCTTGAACGTGTCTTGAGGCAAAAAAACTACTTCATCGGCGAAGCGCCTCATCGTCGCTGTGATGGTGAAATAGCCTACGCTGATGTGAATGTTAACGTTATCTTTCAAGGTGGCAGAGAAGTTTTTTGTGTCGTAGCGCATGATGTGACAGAGCGCAAGCGGGCACAAGAGGCATTACGTGAGAGCGAACAGCGCCTGAAAGCAATTTTGGATAATTCCACAGCCTTGATCTACGTTAAGGACACTGAAGGCAAATACATTCTGATCAACGCTTGGTATGGAATCCTTTTCCATCTCGATCGCCATGAAGTTCAAGGCAAGACTGACTACGATATCTTCCCATCTGAGATCGCGGATGTCTTTAAGGCAAATGACAAAAATGTGCTGGAAGCCAAAGCAGCACTGGACTGGGAGGAAGTTTTCCCCCACGATGACGGTTTACACACATACCTTTCGATCAAGTTTCCCCTCTACAATGCTGCTGGAGATATCTACGCTATCTGTGGAATCTCTACTGATATCACTGAACGCAAACGAGCAGAAGAGGCGCTGCGTTCCAGCCTGGCGACTAATCGCGCTTTGATTAATGCCATGCCAGATGTGCTATTTCGCATTAGCGCTGATGGCACTTATGTCAACTACAAAGCATCAAAAGACTACGAGCTACCACTACCTCCAAATGAATTATTGGGGAAAAAAGTTAATCAGATTTTGCCGTCTGAAGTGGCTCTTCCGATGATGCAATGCATCCAGCAAGCACTTATGACTGGCGAAGTGCAAATCTTTGAGTATCAACTGGTGTTGCACGAGCTACTGCAATATTATGAAGCGCGAATTGTTGTCAGTGCTGAAGATGAGGTGATGGCAATTGTACGTAACATCACCGAACGCAAGCGAGCGGAAGCAGAAATTCGTAATGCTCTAGAAAAGGAAAAAGAACTCAGCGATTTGAAATCCCGCTTTGTCACTATGGCTTCCCATGAGTTCCGCACGCCGTTGACGACGATCTTGTCTTCGGCTGAATTACTCGAAGATTACGGCGAACGATGGAGTCAAGAGAAAAAACTCAATCATCTGCGGCGGATTGCGATCAATGTCAAACACATGACTCAACTTTTGAATGATGTGTTGTTAATTGGTAAAGCCGAAGCGGGAAAACTAGAGTGTAGTCCCTCTGCTTTGAATGTAGTTCAATTCTGTCAGGACTTAGTAGAGGAAATGCAAACGATTACTGACAGCCACAAAATTAATTTTAATTATCAGTGCGATCGCAGCAGTGTCGTTTTAGATGAAAAACTGCTGCGTCATATTCTGAATAATTTGCTGTCTAATGCCATTAAATATTCGCCTAAAGGAGGCAACGTTTATTTCAATCTAGTTTGCACAAGTTCAGTAGCAATTTTCCGTATCCAAGACGAGGGAATTGGTATTCCTGAATTAGACAAGATACAACTATTTGAATCGTTTTACCGTGCTAGCAATGTTGGCACAATTTCCGGCACCGGATTAGGGCTAGCCATTGTAAAAAGGTCTGTGGATTCACATGGAGGCAGCATCACAGTTGAAAGTGAAGTTGGAGTTGGTACAACATTTGTAGTTTCTCTGCCATTGAATTTATTAGGATAGGAAGAATCAAAATGAGTAAAATTTTAGTAATTGAAGACGAACTTTCTGTTAGAGAAAATATTTTAGCACGGCTTGAAGCTGAGGGTTTTGAAACCCTTAATGCTGAAAACGGAATCAACGGCGTAGCAGTAGCATTAGCTCAGACACCAGATTTAATTATTTGCGATGTGATGATGCCAGAATTAGACGGTTATGGGGTGTTAACGACACTACGCAAAAATCCGCTGACTTCAGCTATTCCATTTATTTTTCTCACAGCCAAAGCTGATAAAAACGATATCCGCCAAGGCATGGAATTAGGTGCAGATGATTATTTGACAAAGCCTTTCACTCGCAACGAATTGTTAGGAGCGATCACTGCCCGTTTACAAAAACAAATAACTGTAACTCAACAATCTGAGAAGAAGCTAGCAGAATTACGCCGGAGCATCACTGAAGCACTACCACAAGAAGTTTTGATTCCTCTGAGCGAAATTCTTGGTTTTTCGCGGATGCTGATCGATAGCTATGAAATAATTAAGCCGCAAGAAATTTTAGAAACAGCACAAAATCTACATAATTCTGGTCAGCGACTACAAAGGCTGATTGAGAATTTCATTATGTATGCACAGATTGAGTTATTAGCAACAAATCCAGAAGAAATTCAAGCTTTACGTAATTGTCAAACTCTCAATCCTAGTGACATCATCTTTGCTCTAGCTATTCAAAAAGCTAAGCAATATCATCGTGAAGCAGATTTAATTCTCCAAGTTGCTAACTCAAATGTAAAGATCGCTAAACGAGACTTGAAAAAAGTTGTAGAAGAACTAGTAGATAATGCTTTCAAATTTTCCGAACCTGATACATCTGTTCATGTAAAAGCCTCTGCTGACAAAGATGGTTTTAAACTTAGTATTACTAACTATGGTCGTCCCATGCCTGCCGAACAAATAGCCAGCATCGGCGGACATATGCAATTCGAGCGCAAATTTTATGAGCGACAAGGAATGGGTTTGGGCTTAATTTTAGCTAAGCGTATTACCGAACTACATGGCGGCAGACTCACGATTGAAAGCGGTGGTGCTAATCCAAAGACTACTGTATTTGTTGCACTCCAGCGTTAAGGAAATGAAAAAATGCTGAATGATGAATGCTGAATGCTGAAAACTAACTTCATAATTCATCATTCATCATTTACAATTCATAATTTTCTTATTTTTTAAGTTGTATAATCGGCATTAATTTTCACGTAGTCATAGCTGAGGTCGCATCCCCAAGCATTACCAGATCCGTGACCGTTGCCAATGCTGACGGAGATTAAGACTGTATCGTCTTTTAAATAACCGCTGTTTACGGCACTGCGTTCAAAAGCACTTGTTTCACCGTCTTGGACAACTAATAAATCGTTGCTCTGCTGGATGCTGACAAGCTCCCCGCCGGGTTGCACGGGTTTATGATCGGCTTTTTGTTTGAGATAAGCACTTGCGGCTACGCGATCAAAGGGTAGGGGTTGACCGTTTTCCATCATTAGGAAATCTCCCAGTTGAATTTTGAGATTTTCTTGCTCAAAGGGAACGCCAGCGCGTCCGGCGGCGGCGGCAATTCTGCCCCAGTTGGGATCGCGCCCAAAGATGGCTGATTTGACCAGAGAAGAACCTGCAATTGTTTTAGCGATCGCCCTGGCGGCTTTTTCATCTGTCGCCCCAGAAACTTGCACTTCAATTAAGCAAGTAGCTCCTTCACCGTCACGAGCGATCGCTTTGGCTAAATATTGGCAAACAGCTGTAAGCATCGCCTCCAATGTTTCCGCTTCTGCTCCCATCTCGGTAATTGCTGGTGTGCGGGATTGACCGTTAGCTAAAGCAATCAGAGAGTCATTAGTACTGGTATCGCCATCTACGGTAATTTGGTTAAAACTCCGATCTGCTGCCCGACTCAACATTTGCTGCCATAGGGAGGGAGAGACAGCAGCATCACAAGTGACAAAAGCAAGCATTGTTGCCATGTTGGGATGAATCATCCCAGAACCTTTGGCAATTCCACCCATGCGGACTGGGCGATCGCCTATAGTTGTTTCTAAAGCAATTGATTTGGTGACTAAATCTGTTGTTACAATAGCTTGTGCTGCCGCATCAGACCCAGTTTCTGAGGCAGCTGCTATTAGTTGGGGAATGGCATTACGCATTGCTTCCATGCGAATGCGTTGACCAATTACACCTGTAGAAGCCAACAACACTAATTCTGCTGGACAACTCACTGCTTGCCCCAGCAACATCGCGCATTCCAAAGCATCAAGCCAGCCTTGGGAACCAGTTGCGGCGTTGGCTTGCCCAGCATTGCAGAGAATCGCCCTTGCACTCGGCTTAGCTTGCAGTCTTTGACGGCAGTAATCTACACAGGCTGCTCGTACTTGCGAAGTCGTGAATACACCAGCTGCTATTGCCTCTACATCCGACAAAATTAATGCCAAATCGGGTAAACCCGAAGGTTTCAGTCCTGCTTTAATTCCTGCTGCCCTATATCCCCTAGGTGCAGTAATACCACCAGTTATTTCCCGCCACTCTGCCATTATGCCTGCCTACCAACTTTAGTTTGCGATTATATCAAGTTGGAGCGCAGCTTGCTTTGGTCAAAAGTTCATTGGTCATCAGTTCTGGACAAATGATAAATGACAAATAACAAAATGACAAATAACAAATGACAAAAAAAAAGAGAGTCATTGTGGTGACTCTCCCAATCATCAGGGTGCATCTACTGAGCAGAGTATAACAGTTGCTACATGAAGGGTATTACCGCAAAACGCCACTATTTCTTAAAGATCCTGTAAAGAAAGTCGTTGCTTTATGCAGTACAACTAACTGAGCCGCCAGTTAACTATTTAACTTCTGAGCTAATAGTTGATTGGTCAACTTAGGATCTGCTCTTCCTCCTGTTTGCTTAATTACTTGCCCGACAAAGAAGCCTAATAGCTTCGTTTTGCCGTTGCGATACTGTTCCAACTCCTTGGGATTTGCTTGGATAACTTGCTCGATAATTTCTTCTAAAGCACCCTTGTCAGAGATTTGAATCAATCCCTTGCGATCAACTAATTCCTTAGCAGAACCACCCTCAGTTAGGAGTTCTGGCAGAATATCTTTAGCGATTTTACCGCTAATTGTTCCAGCTTCAATTAAAGCAGTTAGTTCTGCCAAAGTAGCTGGTGTCAAAGCAATTTCCTTGATGCTGAGTTTCTTGTTATTGAGGTAGGCGGCAATATCCCCCATGATCCAATTAGCAGCTTGTTTGGGATTAGCCCCAGCGGCCAAGGTGGCTTCAAAATACTCTGCTATTTGGCGTTCATCTGTTAAGACACGGGCATCGTAAGCTGAAAGACCTAATTCACTTTCATAACGATGCCGTTTTTGTGCTGGCAGTTCTGGTAGTTCAGAACGCAACTTTTCTAATTGTGCCGCTGATACTTCAATCGGAGCCAAATCCGGTTCGGGAAAATAGCGATAGTCGCTGGAGCCTTCCTTAGTCCGCATACTAATCGTGCGTTGGCTACCTTCTTCCCACAGCCTGGTTTCCTGAATTATTCGCTCACCAGCTTCTATGGCAGCAATTTGTCGCTCAATTTCGTATTCGATCGCCCGTTGGATGGCATTGAACGAGTTCATGTTTTTGATTTCTACCTTGGTGCCAAACTCCTTTTGTCCCACCGGACGCACGGAGATGTTGACATCGCAACGCAAGGACCCTTCTTGCATATTGCCGTCACTCACGCCGAGATAGCGAACAATCCGGCGTAACTCTTGCGCATATTCAGCAGCTTCTTGTCCAGAGCGCAGATCCGGTTCTGAGACAATTTCCACCAAAGGCACGCCAGCACGGTTGTAGTCTACCAGCGAGTAAGTAGAACCAGAGAGGCGATCGCTTCCCCCATGCACTAACTTGCCCGCATCTTCCTCCATATGCAAGCGAGTAATTCCAATTCGCTTTCGCGTCGGACTTCCATCACTATCAACTAACTCGATCTCCAACCAACCGTGTTCAGCGATCGGCAAATCGTATTGCGAAATTTGATAATTCTTCGGCAGGTCTGGATAAAAATACTGCTTGCGGTCAAACTTGCTATAGGGAGCAATTTGGCAATTCAACGCCAAACCCGCTTTAACAGCATATTCTAGTACCTTTTCATTGAGTACAGGTAGCACCCCAGGTAAACCCAGACAAATTGGATCGATATTTGTATTTGGGGTAGCACCAAACTCTGTAGAACTACTAGAAAAAATCTTGGTGTTGGTACTCAATTGACAATGAGTTTCCAACCCAATAATCGCCTCGTATTGAACTTTAACTGGTGCAGCAATAGTCATAAATTCTATCAATTGCAGCTCTTACTACAATTTCTCCTATTTTGACACTTCTGTTCCTTCTTGGCGCTCTTTGCGTTCTAACGCTACGCTTCGCAAGCGCCTTCGGCAACGCTGCGCGAACGGCTCCGGCGATTCGTTCACTTCTTCACCTGAACCACCTGTAAACTTCCCCCAGCATAAAAATATCTATTCTGCAACTTAAACCCCGTCTCCTCCAAAACACCCACCAAATCAGTTTTCAACAATTGCCAAGCTGTTTGGGTTTCAAAGAGAAACAAAAACAGATATATCCCAGGCACAAATAACCAGTTAGTAGGAGCGTGAAAATCCACTAAGGTGAATATTCCATCAGGCTTCAACACCCGATACATTTCTTTGACAATCTGCCCAAGTTGCTGGGGTTCCATTTCATGCAACGCTACGCTTGTATGCACTAAATCGAACGAATTATCTGGAAACGGCATCTGTTCGGCAAAGGCTTCAACATATTTAGCTTGCGGCACATTTTGCTGTGCCCGTTTTAAAGATAAGGGGGAAGCATCCAATCCTGTAACATCATTAGAATACTTCACCAACACCTGCGTTGCCTGACCGCTACCGCAACACAAGTCTAATACCTTAGTTTCAGGTTTAATTGTTAAGCCTTGTAAAGCTAGCTGCCGAAACTTCTCCTCTCCTCCTACACTCAGGGCAGCCAAGCGTGATATCCCATCGTAGAGCCATTGATAGCGGTAGCTCCATTCCCGCAAAATTGTAGCCATATTAACAAGTTTTTGTTAACTAATACATTCGATCATTTAATAAAAATATATTGTTAAACTTAGTAACGAAGCTGAAAAGAATAGGGCATTGTAACTGCTATGGGTCGAGTGGGAGTATTATTACTTAACTTGGGTGGGCCGGATGAATTAAAAGACGTTGGGCCATTTCTGTTTAACTTGTTCGCCGACCCAGAAATTATTCGTATACCATTTCCTTGGTTGCAAAGGCCCCTAGCTTGGTTAATCTCCACGCTGCGGACGAAGAAATCCCAAGAAAACTATCAGCAGATTGGTGGCGGTTCTCCCCTGCGGCAAATTACGGAAGCGCAAGCACAAGCACTGGGGGAACAGTTAGCAGCTAAAGGACAACCAGCCCAGGTATATGTGGGGATGCGCTACTGGTATCCGTTTACCGAAGAAGCGATCGCCAGAATCAAACGCGATCGCATCGAATACTTGGTGATTTTACCGCTTTATCCCCAATTTTCTATCAGTACCAGTGGTTCCAGTTTTCGGTTACTCCAAAAAATTTGGCGAGAAGATCCAAAACTCGACGCGATTGAATACACTGTTATTCCCTCCTGGTACAAACAGCCTGGATACCTCCAAGCAATGGCGCAGCTCATTGCTCAAGAACTCGAATCGTTTGAGAATCCCGACTCAGTTCACATCTTCTTCAGCGCTCACGGCGTGCCAAAAAGCTATGTAGAAGAAGCTGGAGATCCTTACCAGCAAGAAATTGAGGAATGTACTGCACTGATTATGCAGACTCTCAACCGAGCAAATGCTTATACTCTGGCTTATCAAAGCCGCGTTGGCCCAGTAGAATGGCTTCAACCCTACACTGAAGATGCGATTGAAAAGTTGGGAGCAGAAGGAGTCAAAGATTTACTAGTTGTACCGATTAGTTTTGTCTCTGAACATATTGAGACAATGCAAGAAATCGATATTGAGTATCGAGAAGTAGCAGAAGAAGCGGGTATACACAACTTCGGTCGCGTCCCTGCTCTTAATACCCATCCCGTGTTCATTACCGGAATGGCAGATTTGGTTTTAGAGGCGTTGAAATCCCCCAGTATCAAACTGTCTCAGGTGACGCAGATGAAGAAAAAAGTCAAGATGTATCCTCAAGAGCGTTGGCAATGGGGTCTGACTACAAATGCGGAAATCTGGAATGGTCGGATTGCTATGCTGGGCTTTATTGCTTTGGTAATTGAATTAGTTACTGGGCAAGGACTACTGCATATGGTGGGGATTTTGTAACTAAATTATGAATGCAGCAATGATGAATGCTGAATGAAAAAAATACTTCATAATTTATCATTCATAATTCATCATTTATCATTTTCTTGACTGGCGTTGTTGGCTCAACCAGCGGTGCAATTGCTGGGAATTATAGACTGCTAAACCCAGGAGAAATAAAGCAATTATTCCTCCTGCTAGCGGAACCTGAACAGCTAAATACACTAGTAAAACGGATAAACCATCTTGGAGAAAAGGTAGCCACTGTGGTAAGCTGCGCCAGCGATAAAGGCAGCCAGCTTGAACAAGTTGTAGCAGCAAGGCAAATAAACCGCCAACTAAACCAATCAATATCTTTGGCACTATTGATGTGATATCGGAAGTGGCGATCGCGATCGCGGTTCCGACAAAGGGGCTTAAAAGCAAATAAACTACTTGCAGCATTCGCTGACCTAGTAGCTGTTTGGAAGCAAATAGCTCAACTAAAGACCCGCTGGTGAGAACACCTAGCACAACTGGGGGGTAAATGCTAGACAAAATGGGAACTCCAGACCAAAGCTTTTCACCTTGCAATAAGCCAATTACAAGTAAGGGTAGGGCAATTCTAATTCCTGTCGCCGCCGCAGCAGAAAGCGCAGCGAGGATTTCTATCATGGCGTTCGTTGAGTCTAGGCGATCGTTTAAAGCTTAATTGAATTGAATAGTAATTGGTAGTTGGAAAAAATGATGAATTATAAATTATGAATTATGAATTTCAAAATTCAGCATTTATCATTCAGCATTACCCAGAACCTTTCGCGATCGCCTATCCTTTTAAATACCCAGTCGTTGATAAACCTCCTCTAAGTGTTTTAGATGCTGCTGTGGATCGAAGCAAGTCTCAATTTCTTCATTAGAGAGCAAATGAGTAATTCGGGGATCTTGAGTTACTAAGGCGTGAAAATTGCCTTCAGGATTGTTCCAGGCTTGATGAGCGCAAGACTGCACAATCGCATAAGCCTCTTCGCGGCTCATCCCTTTTGCGACTAAAGCTAGTAATACCCGCTGGCTGAAGACAACGCCCCCATAACAATTCATATTCCGCTCCATGTTCTGGGGATACACAAGCAGATTTTTCACTAAATCGGCGCTTTCTTTGAGCATAAAGTGAGTCAAAATGCAAGCATCTGGTAGCATGACTCGCTCAACCGAACTGTGGGAGATATCTCGCTCGTGCCAAAGGGCGACGTTTTCCAAAGCTGCAACAGCATAACCGCGCAGCATCCGCGCCATGCCTGTGAGTCGCTCGGAACGAATCGGGTTACGCTTGTGCGGCATGGCTGAGGAGCCTTTTTGCCCTTTGGAGAAGAATTCTTCTACTTCTAATACATCTGTGCGTTGGAGATTGCGAATTTCGACGGCAAACCGCTCAATTGAGGCTCCTAAAAGAGCTAGGAGTTGTACGTAGTCAGCATGGCGATCACGGGAAATGACTTGTGTGGATGCTGTATCTGGTTTAAGTCCTAATTTTTGACAGGCGATCGCTTCGACTTGCGGCTCAATGTTGGCGTAGGTTCCCACTGCACCGGAAATCTTACCAACAGCAATATCCCCACGCAGACGGGTAAGGCGTTCTTGGTGACGCAACACTTCTGCTAACCACCCAGCCAGCTTAAAACCAAAGGTAATTGGTTCAGCATGAATACCATGCGATCGTCCGATCGCAAATGTATGGCGATGCTGCGTAGCTTGGCTGCGAATTGCGGCAATCAAATCTGCCAACCGCGCCAAAATTAAATCTAGGCTGTTCACCATTTGCAGTGCCAAAGCCGTATCCAGCACATCCGAACTGGTTAAGCCCAAGTGAATGTAGCGTCCGGCTTCACCCACATATTCATTCACATTGGTGAGAAAGGCGATGACATCGTGGCGGACTTCAGCCTCAATTTCTAGCACCCGCTGCGGGTCAAAGTTTGCCTTAGCCTTAATTTCCTCCACTGCAGCAGTTGGAATATAACCCAATTCAGCTTGAGCCTCACAGACTGCAATTTCTACCTGAAGCCAAGTTTTAAATTTATAAGTTTCTGTCCACAATTGGCCCATTTCGGGCAGGGTATAACGCTCGATCACTCGTCCGCCACAGAATGCAACTGTCATATTTTACCTGTCATAGATGAGCGATCGCTTTTTTTCATTTATGTGACATATCGTCCGTAGACTGATAGTCCATAGAGATTCACAATCGGCATATGAATGAATCGAGAGTAAAGATTCTGCTTGCCTTGGGTCAACTTGTGAAGCAGCGGCGGACAGCGCTTGGAATCTCGCAAGAAGAACTAGGACTTCGTGCCAACTTAGACCGCACTTACATTTCAGGAATAGAGCGTGGGGTAAGAAATCCTTCGATCACAGCGCTTGTAAGTCTTACTCGTGGCTTAGGCATTACGGTTGCCAATCTGCTCGAAAATTTGGAAATAGAAGCTGACAATATCAAGTGAGTAACAATAATTTAGTAGAGATAATTAAAGCTCAAATAAAAAAAGACTCAACCCAGTACAAAGTTTTTAATCTTCTCTCAGATGAACAATGGCATTGTCGGGATTGTGAGGGAAAACAGATAGGCTCAAGCCAATATGCAGGTGGCGGGGGAATTCAGGGATTAGAACGTGGTACAAAAAGTCGCCCTGGTTTAGCAATCGAAACAGAGCCTCGATATTGCAACAATTGTCAGCGGATAACAAGACAAGATCGTTGGACAGGAGAGATCAAATCAGCAAATTCTGCTGCCAACATACCAGATGCTTTAGTACAAAGAATTTTAAAAGTTTATGCTTATACAGACGCGATCGAACAAAGACAAAGGTCAGCCCATGAATTAGTAATCGATCATCGGTTCCCAATGGAACGTTGGGGAGAAAGTGAGCCACCACATCTTACTTCTATGAGCGAGGATGAAATTAAGAAAAAGTTCCAGCTGCTAAAGAAGGATGCGTCAGGCAATCATAATCTTCTAAAGTCGAGAAGTTGTGAGCGATGTATTAAAACTGAAAAAAGGGGTACACCACTTGGCATAAAGTTTTGGTATGAAGGTGGTGAAAGCTGGTCTTGTGCTTATCAAAAGGGTACTGAAGCTGAAGCAGGCTGTGTAGGATGCGGCTGGTATGATTTTGAAGCTTGGCGGAATGCTCTCAATCAAAAACTAGCTGAGTCTGCTCAGGATAGTTAATAATAGTTGTAGTTGTAATTTTAGATTGGATTGCATTTAAATACGGTATGAGTGCGTAGCCAATACATTCGGCTAGCCTTGGCGGCACAGCATTTCCAATTTGCCACATAGCCTTTTTCATTGAACCTTCAAAAATAAAAGAATCTGGAAATGTCTGTAACCTTGCCATTTCGCGGGCTGAAATAACACGGTTAAGGTAAGGATGGATATGAGTACCACCGTGATTTTCCTTAATAGTCATACTTGGTAAACCAGGATATTGGCGTTTGAATGCATCAAGATATGTTTCATATAAGGAACCACCAGGGGGAACTTTGGCTAACCGCTCCATGTATTCTAGTGAATGCCGAGTCCATTCATGATTTATTTCAGGGATAGGAGTATATGTTGGCAGATCGGAAATAGCTGATTCAATTGACTTGTATCGATCTGGTAATAATTGAGCCTTCGGATATGGATTTTGCAGCCCAAATCTATTAGCAATAAAAATTGCTCTTGGTCGAATTTGTGGTACTCCATATGCCGCAGACTCAAGAATTGCAATAGATACATTGGGATAGCCAATGGCTGTAAATGCTTCGCAAATTGCTTTTTTAAAATTACCTTTCCCAAGTGTGAGAATTCCTGGCACATTTTCCATAACAACATACCAAGGCTTTATCTGGCCAACGATACGTACAAATTCATGAAATAAACGATTACGCTCATCATTTGGATTTCGTTTTCCAGCAACTGAGAAACCCTGACAAGGAGGCCCTCCTACAACAAGATGAATTTGTGACAACCCGATTTTCTCTAGCCACTTTTTTGGCTCGAATTCTACAATGTCTCCGCAAAAATGGTGACAACTAGCAAAGTTCCTCGTATGTGTAGCTGAAGCAATTGGATTTAATTCGACGCTAGTAACTGGTTGAAATCCTGCTTGATGAAAACCTTGTGTCATTCCTCCTGCGCCACAGAAAAGATCGACAAACGTATAAGTTGATGTTGGTGTAGTAGGGGTTTCAACTTCAACAAATATCTTATAAGGGTCTTGGTTTTTTAACTCTAGTTCGCGTTGAAGGCGTTCATAACGTCCTAGCTTAGCTTTCTTCTGCCTCCTGTCCAGATTTTGGTCTTCCCCATTGGAAAATAGGGAAAGTTGGGTTGCTGTCATTTTCCATCCGATTAGCGATCTCGTCTTAATTGTGATACATCGTCTACAAAAAAGCTAGGATTTTATGTTGCTACGGCATTAGGTCTATAGTTCTATATTGAATCGCACGAGCAACATGATGGAGAGCGCAAATTCTCATCCGCAGCTAAATCGGCAATCGTCCGGACTACTGTTAAAAGCTTACGCAAAGGGATCGCTTTGACTCGCGGCTCAATGTTGGCATAAGTTCCCACTTTGGAAAATCTTACCAATGGCAAGATTTCCACGCAGACGGGTAAGACGTTCTTGGTAGCCCAACACTTCTGCTAACCACCTAGCCAGCTTAAAACTAAAGCTAATTGGTTGAGCATGAATACCGTGGGATTGGACAATCGCAAATGTATGGCGATGCTGCCTAGCTTGGCTGCGAATTGCGGCAATCAAATCTGCGCTAGATTAGCGCTTGAGCCTGGGGCAATGCAACACTCTGGGCGCAACAGAACCTTAATTAGAACTCAAAAGTCAAAACAAATGACAATACACTATTTAAATTTATTAAAATAAATTAAGACAGCTTAATACTAGGAGAAAACTTTTGTCTTTAAAAGCGATCGCAGTTCCTGCAAGTGAGGGCAAGGAACCTGTTGGACTGATTGTCACCTTACATGGCTGGGGAGCAAATGCCCAAGATCTAGCCTCTCTAGTTCCCTTGTTGAATTTACCCGATTTTCAATTCATGTTTCCTGATGCACCGTTTCCCCATCCTTACAGCAGTACGGGGAAAATGTGGTACGACCTTTCTAATCAGCAGCATCAAGGATATCAAGAGAGTCGGCAGATGCTAACCCAATGGTTGCAATCTTTAGAAAGCAGCACTGGCGTACCATTGTCACGCACAATTTTGAGTGGATTTTCTCAAGGAGCGGCAATGACTCTAGATGTAGGGTTAGGCTTACCACTAGCAGGTTTAGTTGCTTTAAGTGGATATCTACATCCCGTCTCCAACCTAAAAAATAGTAAGTTTCCGCCCGTGCTAATCGTGCATGGTAGACAAGATTCTGTAGTGCCGCTCAAAGCTGCTGTGAATGCACGGGATAATTTGACAGGTTTGAGGATCGCGGTAGAATACCATGAATTTGATATGGCACATGAAATTCGCCCGGAAGTTTTGCCAGTGATTCGCAATTTTGTTTTAGGCGCAGTGTCCCAGACAAGTCAAAAACTTTATTAAATTCTCATAATTATGCTTCATCTTTGCGATATATATTCACTTTGAACTGAGTAAGATATATAGGGTCACTGCAATTATGCAACGACCTGATAGTGAATGCAGACGTTGCTCAGGGAGGCGCGAACTATGATGGATACTTTGAGCATTTCCAAGCAGAATATTGCTGCTATTTCCGCAAAAGAAGTAACTCAGTTGGCTAGCCGACTAGAGCAGGATAATTATGCCAATGCTTTTGATGGTTTGAATGATTGGCATTTGCTACGGGCGATCGCGTTTCAGCGTCCAGAGTTAGTGGAACCATACATCTACCTCCTAGATCTCGAAGCCTATGATGAAGCTTAAGGATTTTAGATTTTAGATTTTAGATTGAGGGTTAGCTGGTTGGAGCCAAAATCTTTTCTTGTTAACCGATTAATTGCTTTCAACTCAAATTTTGGCGCAAACTTAATTGAGGCGGAGCCTTATTATTCTACTTCCCAGGCAGCCCAGGAAGTAGGCGAACGGAGTCTCTAACTCCATTAACAAACATAAATTCTTCATGCAATCGCCCTCTAATCTAAAATCCAAAATCCAAAATC
>DATNQH010000341.1:0-3454 GCA_036704105.1 Leptolyngbyaceae cyanobacterium
TGTCACGGATTTAGCAGATGCCCACATTTTGGGTGTGGAATATCTATTGCAGGGTGGCGATAGCACCTTCTTTAATTTAGGTAATGGCAATGGCTTTTCCGTCAAGCAGGTAATTGACACTGCTAAAACTGTAACGGGTCGAGATATCAAGGTAGTGGAGAGCGATCGCCGTCCCGGAGATCCACCTATGCTTGTTGGTAGCAGTGACAAAGCCAGAAAAACATTGGGCTGGAACCCGCAGTATCCAGCCCTAAAAGAAATTATTAACCATGCTTGGCAGTGGCATCAAGGCCGACACGAATAAAATTATGAATTTGGAATGATGAATTACGAAGCTTTAAGAGGCGAGGTTTCCTCGCCTCACGCTTCTGCTGAATGCTCAATTCACAATTCATCATTCAGCATTCATCCTTTCTAACAAGCGCCATCTTTGGCAAAAATCACGTAGACCGTTTTAATGATGATGTACAAGTCGTACAAGGGATGCCAACGTTTTTGGTAGCGCAAGTCGAGATTGACGATTTCCTCAAAATCTTTGACTCTAGAGCGACCATTTACTTGCCATTCACCAGTCAAACCTGGCTTGACATTTAACCTTTGCCAATGACGCTCGTTGTATTGATTGACTTCATCAGCTGTTGGTGGGCGAGTTCCTACTAAACTCATTTCACCAGCCAAGACGTTCAAAAACTGAGGCAGTTCGTCTAGACTTGAGCTTCTCAAAAAACGGCCCACTTTGGTCACACGCGGGTCTTTTTTATTCTTAAAAATCAGCCCAGAAGCTTCGTTAGTCACTTGAGCCTTCAAGTCGTCAGCATTTGAAACCATAGAGCGGAATTTCCGGAGGCGGAAAACTTTTCCTTGTAGTCCGTAACGCTCTTGACTATAGAAAATTGGGCCTGGGCTATCCAGCTTGATAGCGATCGCCACAGGCACAAATATAATTGCTAGAATTAGCAGCCCCACCAAGCTGCCAACGATGTCCAAGCATCGCTTGAATAGCGAGTAAGCTGATGGGTGGACTGCTTGCAGCTTCAGAGACTGAGTTGCGGAAACCTTAATAACTGTAGGGTAGGGTGCTTGGTACATCGTCACGACTGAACCTACGACTTAAAACCGTAAATTTACTTATACTGTATCCCGAATATAAACTCACTCTCAACTCTAATGACAGTGTTTTAACTTACAATTTGCGGAATCTTTATCAATCACGACTATATAGTGGAGATTTTGTGAAGTTAATGTAAAGTTCAAGCTTCGTAATTCTACGTAGAAGAGTTAAAATCAGTTGCTCGAATATACTTACACTGCGTAAAATCTCTCTTTACTCTACCGTATTTTATAGCTAAAAATCTTGATTGCAAAGGAATTGAGATCGAAACCGCGCCCGCTCTTCTAATACAATCAGCGAAATAATATACTTTGGTGTAAGTAATTTAGCCCTTTAGCAAGTAGTTTAAAGTCCTTCGCGCCTTTTACATCTGCTGAAACGTCGAACTATCGGAAATAAGTTGAAGTTAGTAGTCTCTCCCTTATTTTCTTAACCAAATAAATCGTAAGTTGGCTATTCGTAAGTTTTGGCTAAGAAATAAATACTACAAATCCCTGATTTCAACCATGAGTATATTGCGTAAACAAATCTTTATTTCAAGCCCCTAACTTTAGATATAAGATACTAGTTACGACTTACGACTTACGACTTAGCTTGACCATACCCAACTGGATCACTTTATCGCGGCTACTGGCAATACCCGTGCTGCTGTATTACTTACAACATCCCAGTGGGGAAAATCGCTGGCTAAGTTTGGGCATTTTTCTCGTTGCGGCTATGACAGATTGGGTAGACGGCTATTTAGCTCGAAAGCTCAACTGTATAACAGAATTAGGTAAATTTCTAGACCCCCTAGTAGATAAGTTGTTAGTGTTAGCGCCTATGTTGGCCCTAATCGAACTCGGACAACTTCCTGCTTGGGGAGTATTTTTAATTTTGGCGCGGGAGTTAAGCGTAGCAGGTTGGCGCGTCACTCCCAGTTTGACGGGTAGTACAGCGATCGCCGGAGCTAATTTCTGGGGCAAACTTAAAACAGTGAGCCAAATAATAGCGATCGCACTGCTAATTGCTCCCCTTCCAACTAGCTGGCATATCCCCGCTCTCATCGCCTTCTGGGTTTGTGTCGCCCTGACTTTAGTCTCCGGAGCAATTTATCTATTTCCCCAAGCAGGTAAGCAGAAGTTGCAGGGGGAGCAGGGGAAGCTCTAAATTTATAGCCAAATTAGCTACTTACTTAAGAATCTCCTCATCCATCGAGAAATCGACTTCAGCTTTGTCTCGACCAGAGGTGAGATAATCATTTTGGAAAGAGTCTTTTAGACCAGAGATTAAGTCAAATTTTGGTTGCCAATTCAGTTGCGTCATCGCTTTATGAACGTCAGCAAAAAAATGCTGAACTCGCAATGGAAAAGCCTTGCGCTTGCCAAAATCAAACTTTTTCGGGTCGTAGTGGACAATTTGTAATTGCTCGGCTGATAGCCCAGCAGCTACAGCACAAGCACGGGCTAAACCATCAAAAGTAACAAAGCGCTCGCCTGAAACATTGTAAATTTCCCGAATTGCTCGGTCATTGCCTAAAACATTCACCATCGCCCTAGCTAAATCTTGTACGTGACCCATTTGAGTGATATGTAAGCCATTACCAGGAATTGGAATCGGGCGATCGCGTACAATTCTGTCAAAAAACCAGTTTTCCAGCTCGTTATAATTTCCAGCACCATAAATGTACGTTGGACGAATTGAAGTAAACGGCAATCCCAACTCGGATAAATAAGCTTCGGTTTCATGTTTACCCCGGTGGCGACTTTTTGGATCGACAGGATCGCCTTCAATGTGAGGCAAAGAGTCAGAACGCAGATACACGCCGGCTGAACTCATATAAACAAAGTGCTGCACAGAGTCTTTAAATATTTCAGCTAGCGGTTGAGTGTCACTAAGTTCTCTGCCGTTGTTATCAAAAATGGCATCGAAATGTTCTTGTGATAACTTTTCCTTCAATTGTTCTGGAGAGGTGCGATCGCCCTGAATTTGTGACACTCCCTCTACTGGATGGGGACGATTACCACGATTAAACAACACCACCTCATGACCTTGTTCCACCAAGATTCTAGTCAAGTAAACACCAATGAAGCGGGTGCCACCCATAATTAAAATTCGCATATCCCAATTCCCTCTTGTTTAATCTCAAACTTTTTTTCATCAAAGCCAGAGTGATAATTTGAGGTTATCAGGTTGCGTCATCGATCTGGAACTCTTGCCCAAATGAGAACGTCTGTATGACGATGGCAGTAATTCAAAAAGCAGGGGCTTCAGGATCTGCCGGGACAAGCAGACAAGGAGACTTGAATAGTTTCTCCCACGTGAGTTTTAAGCTTTGAGTTAAAAAACGCTCGTTTAACTTAA
>DATNQH010000342.1:0-14675 GCA_036704105.1 Leptolyngbyaceae cyanobacterium
TTAAAAAGATTTATTACAAATCAAAAACTTGATTTAAATAATTTTTTGTCAATCGCCATTGAGCTAGTTACAATCGTTGCTCAGTTGCACCAAAATAGAATTATTCATAAAGATATTCAGCCCAGCAATATTCTGATTAATCCCCAAACAAATCGAGTTACCATTATCGATCTCAGCCTAGCCTCGCGCTTATCTATAGAGAATCAGACTGCTTGTAATTTCGATTTGCTCAAAGGCAATCTTGCTTATATGTCACCCGAACAAACAGGCAGGATGAACCGCTTGATTGATTATCGGACTGACTTTTATTCGCTGGGCATTACCTTCTACGAAATGCTGACAGGCGCGCTACCATTTCAGGCAAGCAATCAGTTAGAACTACTTCACTGCCATATTGCTAAAGCAGCATTGCCACCTGGAGAACTCAATCCTGAAGTTCCTCCAGCGATATCGGAAATAGTAATGAAATTGCTAGCAAAGACGGCAGAAGATCGCTATCAAAGTGCTTTGGGTTTAAAGGCTGATTTAGAAACTTGCCAGAGAATGTTACAGACTTCTGGAGAAATTTCTCACTTCACTGCTGGGCAAGTAGATTCATACAGTCAATTTCTGATTCCGCAGAAACTTTACGGACGCGAACAAGAAGTCAATAGCCTGATGCAAGCTTTCGAGCGAGTCAGCCAGGGAACGACTGAAATAATTTTAGTTAGTGGTTACTCTGGTATTGGCAAATCTTCTTTAGTCAATGAAGTACACAAACCAATTGTCGGAGCGCGGGGTTATTTCATTTCTGGTAAATTCGATCAATTTAAGCGGAATATTCCTTATGCTTCCTTAATTCAAGCATTTCAGGAATTAATCCGGCAGTTACTAACAGAAAGTGCTGACAAGATAGCGGATTGGAAAGCAAAACTTTTAGAAGCATTGGCTTCTAATGGTCAAGTTATTATTGATGTTATTCCCGAAGTTGAAAGGATTGTTGGTGTTCAGCCAGATGTTCCTCAATTGGGTCCAACTGAATCCCAAAACCGATTTAATCGGTTGTTTCAACAATTCATTCATGTATTTACCAAACCCGAACACCCATTGGTTCTCTTCTTGGATGACTTACAATGGGCAGATCTAGCTTCCTTGAAATTGATTCAGTTGCTTGCCTGTGAGCCAAATAGTCAATATTTGCTATTGATGGGAGCGTATCGGGATAACGAAGTCAGTGCAACTCATCCGTTGATATTGACTTTAGAAGAAATTCAACAAAAGGGTGCAGTTGTTAACAATATTTTGCTCCAGCCTTTGCAGATTGCTCATGTCAATCAATTAATCAGTGATACCTTCCGCAGTGATACGTTCAAGACAATATCGCTGGCTGAGTTAGTGTTTAACAAAACTCAGGGAAATCCTTTCTTCTTAACTCAGTTACTCAAATCCCTATATAACGAAAACTTGTTGTCCTTTAATTTTGAACGAGGTTGCTGGCAGTGGGATATTAAGCTACTGAAAGACATTGACATCACTGATAATGTCGTTGAACTGATGATTAATCAGATTCATAAATTATCACTAAAAACACAAAATATTTTAAAATTGGCAGCTTGTATTGGAGATAAATTTACATTAGATGTTCTGGGTATTGTTCGTCAAAAATCTTTGTTTGAAACAGCAGCAGATTTGTGGGAATCTTTACAAGCGGGTCTAGTTTTACCCTTAGACCAATCTTACAAAATTCCTTTAGTTATTAGTACTGAGCAAAATGAACAATTAACAAATGACCTAGATGCGCAAGGAGCTTCCCGCCGGGTAGAACAACTGACAATTGCCTACAAGTTTCTACATGACCGAGTACAGCAAGCAGCTTATGCTCTGATTCCAGATTCGCAAAAAAAAGAAACTCATCTCAAAATTGGTCAATTGTTCCTACGAAATATTACGCCTGAAGAACGAAAAGAAAATATCTTTGCTTTGGTCAATCAACTGAATTATGGTACTGACTTACTCACTTTAGAGTCGGAAAAATATGAGCTGGCTGAACTTAATCTTATAGCAGGTCAGAAAGCAAAAGCAGCAGCGGCGTATGAGTCTGCTATGCGCTATCTAAAGGTGGGTTTGGAATTATTAGCAGTAAATAGCTGGCAGAATCACTATGAGCTAACACTGGCACTTTATGAGTCAGGGGTAGAAACAGCGTACCTGAACGGCGATTTTGAGCAGATGGAGAAATGGGCAACAGTTGTCTTGCAGCAGGCAAAAACCCCTATTGACAAAATGAAAGTCTATGAGGTCAAAATCCAAGCCTGCATGGCGCAAGTGAAACAACTCGAAGCGATCGCAATTGGGTTACAAGCACTAGAACTACTGGGGATCAGCTTCCCAGAGTCGCCTAGCGCCTCGGATATCGAGCAAACACTGACTCGAACAGCAAGAAATTTGAGCGGGAGAAATATCGAAGACCTGATTAACCTACCATTAATGACGGAGATCGATAAGCTAGCAGCTGTACGGATGTTAGCGTGCCTAGGTTCTCCGACTTATCAAGCTGGGCCTGCCTTGTTGCCGTTAATTGCGTGCGAACAGCTGAATTTATCAATTAAACATGGAAATTCACCCTTCTCAGCTTATAGTTATGTTCTTTACAGCGTCATGATAAACGGGTTATTTCAGGACATTGAGTCGGCTTATCAATTTGGCAAGTTGGCTTTAAGTCTTGTAGAACGATTCAATGCTGTAGAACTCAAGACAAGTGTCTTTTTCGTGGCAGGATCATCTGCGTTTTATGGAAAAGTTCATGCTAAGGAAACGTTGCTACTTTTGCAGGATTCATACTCTAGTGGATTGGAGAACGGACATTTTGAATATGGTGGCTATGCCGCAATGCAAAAATGCTACTATTCATATCTCATTGGTCAAGAACTGGCAAAAGTTGAACGAGAAATGGCAGCAACCAGTAATGTCCTTGCTCAACTCAAGCAAGAGAACGCCTTGAGTTGGAATCAAATATTTCAGCAGTCAATTCTTAATTTGCTAGAACCTTTTGAAAAGCCGTGCTGTTTATTGGGTGAAGCATACAACGAGGAGAAATCTTTACCGCTGCTTAAGCAAGCCAATGACAGAACTGGACTTCATTACTTCTATTCAAACAAACTGATACTCTGTTATTTATTTGGAGAGTACCATCAAGCATTGGAAAATGCAGTTCAAGCAGAACAGTATTTAGATGGTGTAAAAGGATTCTTGATTGTGCCAGTGTTTCATTTTTACGATTCTTTAGCACAACTAGCAATTTATCCATCAGTACCACACTTACAACAAGAACACCTCTTGAGCAAGGTGACGAAGAACCAGAAAAAGATGCGAAAATGGGCTGAAAATGCCCCAATGAATTTTCTGCATAAGTATGAGCTTGTGGAGGCAGAAAAAGCGAGAGTATTGGGTCAATATTGGCAAGCAATGGAGTGTTACGATCGCGCGATCGCCAGCGGGAAAGAAAATGGATATATTCAAGAAGAAGCATTAGCAAATGAATTAGCTGCCGAATTTTATTTCTCACAGGGAAGAGAAAAGGTTGCTTCTGTTTATTTAGTTGAGTCTTACTACGGCTACCTACATTGGGGAGCAACTGCAAAAGTCAAAGACTTGGAAGCAAGATATTCTCAAATTATTTCTCAAACGCTAAAACGATCAGCTAACAGTGTAAAAATGTCTTCTTTCCCAAATTCTGTTAGTGCAGATTCGCACCTGGATTTAGCAACTGTAATCAAAGCTTCTCAAGCACTTTCAGGTGAAATTGTTTTGAGTAACTTGCTGACGAAGCTGATGCAAATTGTGCTTGAGAGTGCGGGCGCTCAAAAGGGATTTTTACTCTTAGATCGTGCCGGACAAATGTTTATTGAAGCATCCGCAGGGATTGATGCAGATGAGATCGCTGTGCAAAAATCAATTCCTCTAGAAATGCTAGAAACAAGCGAGCGCCTGCTTCCCATTTCCGTTATCAATTATGTCGCAAGAACCCAAGAATCTGTCGTTTTGAATGACGCGACTGCTGAGGAAATCTTTGCTACCGATCCTTACATTATCGATCGCAAACCCAAGTCAGTTTTATGTGCGCCAATTTTACACCAAGGTAAGCTGACAGGCATTCTTTATCTAGAGAACAATCTCACGACTGGGGCATTTACACCCGATCGCCTGGAAATATTACAACTTTTGTCTGCTCAAGCCGCAATTTCGATTGAGAATGCTCGTCTCTACGAGGATTTGGAAAATTATAACCAATCTCTAGAAGGAAAAGTAGCAGAGCGGACGCAGGAGTTAGAAGAAAAGAATTTGCAACTGCAACAGGAAATCCGCGATCGCCAACGAGCAGAAACAGCAGCCTCTGCTGCAAGCCGTGCTAAGAGTGAATTCTTAGCTAACATGAGTCACGAACTGCGCACCCCGCTTAATGGCATTTTGGGTTATGCCCAAATCCTCAAAAAAGAAACTTTGACTGAGCAGCAAAAGAATGGTATAGACATCATTCATCGCTGTGGTGATCACTTGCTGACTCTAATCAACGATATCTTAGATCTTTCTAAGATTGAAGCCCAGAAAATGGAACTTTATCCAACTGACTTTTATCTTCCAGAATTTCTCCAGGGTATTGTTAATATCTGTCGAATTCGTGCCGAGCAAAAGGAAATTTCCTTAGTTTACAAAACGCTATCAATGCCCAGATTCATTCGCTCTGACGAAAAACGGTTGCGGCAAGTCTTGCTCAATCTTCTGGGTAATGCGATTAAGTTTACCGAAAAGGGTGGTGTCACGTTTCAAGTGAGCGATCGCGACGGCAAACTACGGTTTCAGGTAGAAGATACAGGCATTGGCATGGTAGCAGAGCAGTTAGAAGAAATCTTTTTGCCTTTTCAGCAAGTAGGTGAGTACCGTCGTCATGTTGAAGGAACGGGGCTAGGTTTGCCTATCAGCCGGCGATTGGTGCAAATGATGGGCAGTGATATCCATGTCGAGAGTACTCTAGGTAAAGGTAGTGTCTTCTGGTTTGATTTAGATTTACCTAAAATTTCTCAGTTAGCTGAGGTTAGCAGCACAGAACCGGGCAGGATTGTAGGTTTTGAAGGCGACAAACGAAAAGTTTTAGTCGTAGACGATAAAGAGTCAAATCGTTCTGTCTTAGTCAATATGCTAGAGCCACTAGGATTTGAAACTGCGTCAGCGATAGACGGCTTAGATGCTCTTGCCAAAGCACGAGAGTTCAAGCCTGATTGCATCCTCCTAGATTTAGTAATGCCTGCGATGGATGGCTTTGAAGCTACTCGTCAAATTAGAATGTTGCCAGATATGGCAGGCGTAGTCGTGCTTGCCGTCTCGGCGAGTGTGTTTGATTTCAATCGGCAGCAGAGTCAGGAAGTTGGTTGTGATGATTTTCTGCCTAAGCCAATTCGAGAAGCAGATCTGTTAGAAAAATTAAGGATTCATTTAGGTTTGGAATGGGTTTGTGAAGAAAAAGATGAAAACAAGCATCCACTTCACGCTACCCCTGGGGAAGGCGCGAAAGCGTTGCACGAAGGAGTTATCGCGTCTTGTGACTTGACACTTGAGACTTTGATCGTTCCTCCTCCGGCAGAGCAGATGGCAGTATTGCTCGATCTAGCGATGATGGGCGATCTTCGAGGCATTCTCGAACAAACCGCTAGAATCGAAGTATTGGATCGGCAATACATACCGTTTGCTCTCCATCTGCGTCAACTTGCTAAAGGTTATAAAGAAAGACAAATTTTGGAGTTTGTCAAAAAATATTCAGGGGCATAAATGAGTGTGGCTACTAGTGAACGAAACGTCATCTTAATTGTTGATGACACTCCTGCTAATTTGGAGGTGCTGTTCAATTTTTTGGCAGACTACGGTTTCAAGATTTTAGTAGCAGAAGATGGTGAAAGTGCTATTGAGAAAGCGGAATATGCCTCACCCGAACTGATCCTACTAGATATCCTGATGCCGGGGATAGATGGCTTTGAAACTTGCCGCCGTCTCAAAGCCAAGGAATCAACGCGCGACATCCCAGTAATTTTTCTGACTGCCCTGTCTGAGACAGTGGACAAAGTTAAGGGTTTACAGGTGGGGGCGGTTGATTACATTACTAAGCCATTGCAGCATGAAGAAGTTTTGGCTAGAGTGCAAACTCATCTGCGCCTGCGAAACCTGACTAGGCAACTCCAAGCGCAAAATTTGCAGCTAGAACAGGAGATTAAGCAGCGTCAGCAGTATGAAGAGGCACTGCGTCAAAGCGAAGAGCGATTTCAACTGATTGCCCATGCAACTAATGATGCCGTATGGGACTGGGATTTTCTCACCAATGAAGTTTGGTGGTACGAGGGAGTTCAAACTTTGTTCGGATATGCACCAGAGGTAATAGGCTCTAACGTAGCTTGGTGGTACGACCAAATTCATCAAGAGGATCGGGAGCGAGTTGTTGCTGCCATTCATGAGGCGATCGCTGGTGGCGAAACCTTTTGGATTGGCGAATACCGCTACAAGCGTGCTGATGGTTCTTATGCCTATGTCCTCGATCGCGGTTATGTTATCCAAGATTCTCAAGGTCGTCCCGTTCGTATGCTTGGGGGGATGACGGATGTAACCGAGCGCAAGCAGTTAGAAGAAAGCTTGCGTCATACCGCTGAGGAACTTCAACGCCAGTATCAGCGATCGCAGTTGTTTGCACAAGTCACGCTCAAGATCCGTCAATCTCTCCAACTAGAAGAAGTGCTGCAAACTGCTGTGACTGAAGTCCAGAAGATTCTGCAAGCAGATCGAGTTTTAATCTATCATCTCCGGTTGGATGGAACTGGTAGCGCAGTTGCTGAGACAGTGCTACCTGGCTGGCCTGCTGTTTTAGGACAGAGTTTTCCCCAAGAAGTTTTTCTCGATAATTACCGCCAGCTATATCATCAGGGACGAATTTGTAGAATTGCAGATGTGGATAAGGAAGAAAAAGTATCTCCCTGTTTAGTTGAGTTTGCCCAGCAATTCAAAGTTAAAGCAAAACTAGTTGTACCTATAATTATCAAAGAGCAATGGGGTCTATTAATTGCTCATCAATGCAGTAGCCCTCGAAACTGGAGTGACTTTGAAACAGAACTGCTACAACAGCTAGCCGATCAAATTGGCATTGCTTTGACTCAAGCTCAACTTTTAGAACAAGAAACTCGCTACTCCCAGGAGTTAGGTCGTTCTAATGCCGAACTACAACAGTTTGCCTCTATTGCCTCTCACGATCTGCAAGAACCGCTACGGAAAATTCGAGCATTTGGCAACAGGCTTCAGGAAAAATATGCCGACGCACTCAGCGAACAGGGACGCGACTATATAGAACGGATGCAGAACGCAGCCCAAAGAATGCAAATACTGATTGACGATTTGCTCGTATTTTCTCGGATTACTACCAAAGCACAACCCCTGGTTCCAGTTAATCTTGGCGAGGTGACAAAAGAGGTATTGTCCGATTTGGAAGTGCTGATTCAGCAAACTGGAGTGTGTGTAGAGGTGGACGAGTTGCCAACTATTGATGCCGATCCCCTGCAAATACGCCAGTTATTGCAAAACCTTATTGGTAACGCCCTCAAATTTCATCGAGAAAATGAATCTCCTTGTGTCAAAATCTATAGCCAAATTGTTGAAGATAGAGAATCACAATTAATTGAGAATTCAGGCGGTGGCAATCTTTGTCAAATTACAGTTGAAGATAATGGTATTGGTTTCGATCAAAAGTATTGCGATCGCATTTTCCAAGTTTTTCAACGCTTGCATAATCGCAGCGAATACGAAGGTACGGGCATGGGTTTAGCAATTTGCCGTAAGATTGCCCAGCGACATAAAGGTAGCATTACAGCAGAAAGTACGCCAGGGTTGGGGGCTAAATTTATTGTCACGTTGCCCGTAACTCAGCTTCCCCTAGACCAACAGTTAGAGCTTAAGGCTAATTAGAATTGGGAGAATTTTACTACCCTACAGTTGTAAGTTAGAGGATAACTTAGCTCCCAACATCAGCACTATGGAATTAGTAGAGACAAATTTCCCTCAAACCCCTAGCGACTTAGAAGCGTTTTGGATGCCATTTACGGCTAATCAGCAGTTTAAGGCTCAGCCGCGTCTGCTAGTTGCAGCTGAAGGAATGTATTATACCACAGATGATGGTCGTCAGATCGTTGATGGTACGGCTGGATTGTGGTGTGTCAATGCTGGTCATAGTCGGCAAGAAATTGCAAAAGCAGTGCAAGATCAGGTGACACGGCTGGATTTTGCCCCAACGTTTCAAATGGGTCATCCTGGTGCTTTTGAATTGGCGACACGATTGGTAGAACTTCTGCCTGGGGAACTAAATCGCGTCTTTTTTACCAATTCCGGTTCTGAATCAGTAGACACAGCTTTGAAAATTGCGATCGCCTATCATCGGCTCAAAGGTGAAGGATCGCGTCAGCGTTTGATTGGCAGAGAACGTGGCTATCACGGTGTGAATTTTGGCGGCATCTCTGTTGGTGGAATTGGTGCTAACCGCAAGTTGTTTGGCAATAATATGTTGGCAGCGGTGGATCATCTACCCCACACTCATAACCTAGAAAAGAATGCCTTCAGCCGCAAACAACCGCAGTGGGGGGCGAATTTAGCCGACCAGTTAGAAAGAATTGTCGCTTTGCACGATGCTTCAAATATTGCAGCTGTGATTGTAGAACCAGTGGCTGGGGCTACGGGTGTTTTGATTCCGCCTGTAGGTTATTTGGAAAGGTTGCGGCAAATTTGCGATAAATATGGCATTTTACTAATTTTTGACGAGGTAATTACTGGATGGGGGCGACTGGGTAATCCGTTTGCCACCGATTATTTTGGTATTGTGCCAGACATGATTACTGTAGCTAAGGGTATCACTAACGGTACAGTACCAATGGGGGCGGTGTTTGTGCGTGAGGAAATCTATGAAACCTTTATGCAAGCATCTGCAAGTGGAATCGAATTCTTTCACGGTTACACCTACTCCGGTCATCCTGTAGCCTGTGCTGCTGCTTTGGCAACGTTGGATATTTATAAAAAAGAAGGATTGCTTACCCGCGCGCAGGAAATTGCAGATTATTGGGAAGATGCTGTTCACAGTTTACGCGGTTTGCCTCATGTAATTGATACCCGCAACTTGGGGTTGTTGGCTGGAATTGAATTAGAACCGATTCCAGGTAAACCAGGTGCGAGGGGAACTCAAACTTTCTTGCGCTGCTATCAAATGGGGGCTTTGGTACGATCTGCGGGTGATAATATTGCCTTATCGCCACCGCTAATTATTGAGAAACAGCATATTGACCAGTTGTTTGGCATACTTGCAGATGCGATAAAGTCTTGTGAGTGAGTTTCAAGTTTGCGATCGCAGATAACAAAAGTAGAACGGCGTTGCTGATTATATGTATGATGCCTGAATTTTACGTAATATCAAAAACCTGTAGAGACGTAGCACTGCTACGTCTCTACATGGGTGATTCATACCTCAATTCAGCAATGCCAGTAGAACCTCCTCTAACTAGCTCCAAGGCTTAGCCTTGGAGCGAGAAAAAGAATTGCATCTTTATTTCAAGCCTCCCATTCATGCGTGGGGTAATAATTGCGAATTGCGAATTGCGTTCACGAAGTGTAGCGAAGCGTTTATTGCGAATTGCGAATTGCTTGCTGACTCTCAACAGTGACAGGAAAAATCAAAGCCTCTGACCATTCCCAGGAAATAAACATCTGTTTTCCTTCTTGATGTGGCTTAGTTCCCCGTCGTCGCAGTTCCATAACGTGCAACTCTAAACCAGCCATACTCAATAGATAACTGGTGGCGTAGCCGAGATACTGACTTTGAATAATTGTGGCGTGACAGCCAACACTTGACGCTTCGGTAGTAAGAATAATATTTTCTGAACGCACTACCAAGCGGACAGCATCACCTGGAGATATATCTGTCGTCAGCGTACCTTCGACAATACGATCGCATACCTCCACTTTCCCCCGGACATTATCAACTTCTAGCAACACCCCATCCAAAAAATTCGCCCTACCGATAAACTCTGCTACAAATAAATCTGCGGGTTGTTCGTACACTTCAAGCGGAGTACCAACTTGCAAAAGCTGTCCTTCTCTCATTACAGCAATGCGATCGCTAAGGGCTAGAGCTTCTTCTTGGTCGTGAGTAATATAGATAAAAGTAATCCCCGTCTGTCGTTGGAGTTGTTTTAATTCCTCCCGCAGTTCAACTCGAATCTTTGCATCCAAAGCTGAAAGGGGTTCATCTAACAGCAATACATCAGGACGATCGATGATCGCCCTTGCTAATGCTACCCTTTGTCGTTGTCCGCCAGAAAGTCGATCTGGAAGGCGATCGCTCATTTCTGTCAGTCTTACCAGTTGCAGTGCTTCTTTCACCTGTTTTTCTAGTTCATCTAGAGGCGATTTCTTCGCTTTCAATGCATAGCCCACATTCTCAAACACTGACATATGGGGAAATAGGGCATAGTCTTGAAAAACAGTATGGACATTGCGAAGGTAAGCAGGTAGACGAGACACATCCTCTCCGCCTATCCAAATACAGCCAGTATCAGGACTTTGGAAACCCCCAATCAACCGCAAAAGAGTAGTTTTACCAGAACCAGAAGCACCCAATAGAGTAAAGAATTCGCCCTGCTGCACCGTGAGACTGATGCGGTTGATAGCTGAAACTTTACCGTAGGTTTTACTGACATTCTCTAACCTGACAGCGATCGATCCCATAAATAAAATGATGAATGCTGAATGCTGAATGCTGAAATTTCCACTTCATAATTCATAATTCATAATTCATCATTTTCCTAGCCCCTCTACTCTGCATCTCCAAAAGCTGTAAAATGCCAAGGTTTTTTCGCTGCGCCGCTGAGGTCAAACATAACGTGCTTGGCAATGGTATACTCTTCAAAAGCATAGCGTGAAAGATCTTTACCAAAGCCGGATTCTTTGAATCCACCGTGAGGCATTTCTGAAGCTAAGGGTAGATGATCGTTTACCCAGACTGTACCAAATTCCAAGCTTCCAGCTACTCGCCAAGCTTTCGCTACATCTTTTGTCCACACGGATGCAGCTAGTCCGTATTTTACATCATTAGCAACAGCGATCGCCTCGTCTTCCGAATCAATCGGATTCACTACCACTACTGGCCCAAAAACTTCCTCCTGCATAATTTCACAGTTGGGTGAAGCATCAGAGAAAATCGTTGGTTGGTAGAAAAAGCCTTTACCTTCTGGCATTTCACCCCCTAATTTAAGCGAAATACCATCATCTTTCGCCCTTTCTACAAAGCTGTGAACTCGCTGACGCTGCATAGCGGAAATTAATGGCCCCATGTCAGTTGTTTCAGTTTGCGGCGTTCCCAGTCGTACCTGCTGGGACAGTTCGGTAAAAGCTGCCAAGAAATCTTGATAACGCGATCGCTCTACTAAAATGCGCGTCGCCGCAGTACAATCTTGTCCAGTATTGACATATGCGCCAACTACTGCTCCCCTAGCTGCTGCTTCGATGTCTGCATCAGCAAAGACAATAAAAGGAGCCTTACCACCCAATTCTAGCTGCACTCTTGTCACTTTCTGCGCCGCTAATTCCATAATTCGTTTACCCGTGCGGGTGGAACCAGTGAAAGACACCATACGCACATCTGGATGGCTAACTAAAGGTTCCCCGACACTAGCACCGCCAGTTATAACGTTAATTACCCCAGCCGGAAAACCGACATCCAAAGCTGTTTGAGCCAAAATTAATGTTGTTAAAGGTGTTTGAGGTGCAGGCTTAATCACAACAGTATTCCCAGCCGCCACTGCTGGCGCAATCTTCCAAGCAGCCATCATAAACGGGTAATTCCAGGGTGCGATTGACGCAACTACCCCAACAGGTTCGCGGCGAATGGTGGAAGTGTAACCAGTCACAACTTCTTGAGTAGCAATTCCTTCCACCATTCTTGCTTGTGCGGCAAAGTAGCGGATATTGTCAATTGCAAAGGGAATATCGCCGTTTGCTGCTAATTTAATCGGTTTACCAACGTTGAGGCTTTCAACCCCGCCTAATTCTTCGGCTTTGGCTTCCAGTGCATCTGCAAGTTTATAAAGTAAAATACTGCGTTCGGCTGGAGATGTTTTTGACCAAGTGGTAAATGCACTTTTTGCCGCTTGTACTGCCTTATTTACATCAGCATAGTCTGCTTGCGGTACTTCTGCGATCGCTTCTTCACTAGCAGGATTAATTACTGTTTCCCAGTTCGCACTCACCGCTGCAACAGATTCCCCGTCAACAATCATCTTGTACTGTTCCATAAATGCCTCCCAAAATAATTCGTAATAGGTAATTGCTCAACAACGCGGTGCAACTATGGTACGTGGCATATAACAGATTTTTCCCACCTGCTAGTTACCATTCCTTCATCCTTCATCGTTCTCTATTCCCTAGCCTCTGACTCAAAAGCACTAAACCAACCGAAACCAAGAGAATTAATGTCACTGTAGCGTTAATTTCTGGAGTCATCCCAAAGCGTAATCTTGCCCAAATTTCCATTGGTAGCGTATTTTCTTGCCCAGTGAGAAAAATTGTGACAATTATTTCATCAAAACTGAGAGTAAAGGCGAGGAGAGTAGCGCTAAGCAAAGCCGAACGAATACCAGGAAACACAACTTTCCAAAAAGCTGACCAAGGTGGGGAACCCAAATCTGCTGCTGCTTCTTCTAAATTGCGAGGTAAGCGAGAAATCCTTGCAGCTACAGTGTTAAATACAATGGGAAAGCCAAACGTAGCATGACCGATAATTACAGTCACTAGTCCTAGAGGTAAATCCAAACTGGCAAAGAAACTCAGCATTGCCACTCCGGTAATGATACCTGGAAGGATAAGTGGTAATATTACTGCTGCCCGAAATGCTTCTTGCCCGAAGAAGCGATACCGTTGTACAGCCCATGCTGCTAGTGTTCCTAAGATAGCAGCAATAGTGACAGATGCGATCGCCACCCGCAAGCTATTAAACAACCCAGCTTGCAACCGTGCATCCATCAAAGCCTGAGCATACCAATCCAAAGTCCAACCCTCGATCGGTAATGATAGCACCCGTTTGGCGCTAAAGCTGAACGCAACAATTACCAGGATGGGCAGATACATAAATAGATAAACCAAGAAAGTCAACCCACCCAACAGCCATTTCATAGATTATCCAACGCCCCTTGCCCTGAGATAATTGTCATCAGCCCAAACAACAACAGCAATATCAACATTGCCAAAGCAGAACCAAGGGGCCAATTGTCTGCTACGCCAAATTGATTCGCCACAATATTACCAATTAGAATATCTCCTGCCCCACCAACTAATGAAGGGGTGATATAGTCTCCCAGTGTCAGACTAAAAACCGAGACTGCACCAGCTAATAATCCTGGTAAAACTAGGGGTAAGGTTACTCGTCGAAAGGTATACCAAGGATGCGCCCCTAAATCTGCTGATGCTTCTGTTAAATTATCAGGCAATCTTTCAAAGGCAGTTACTAAAGGCAAAATCATAAATGGCAACCAAACGTAACAAAGAGTAATTACCATTGAAAATTGATTGTAGAGAAACAGTGAGGATGGTTGTGAGAGTATGCCTAGAGATACCAGGAAACTGTTAAGCACGCCGTTGTAGCCTAAAATAATCCGCCACGCAAACACCCGCACTAAATAGCTAGACCAGAGTGGCAATAAAATTAGGATAGTCAGGACTTGTTTATACTTACCTGCGTACCTTGTCAAAAAGTAAGCAACTGGGAAGGCAAGTAAGGCATCGATCCCTGTCACTATAGATGCAATGTAAAGGGTGCGAATTACTGTGTTGCGGTAGCCAATATTTTTCAGAATTTGAGCAAAGTTTTCCCAGGTGAACTTGGGAATAATTTGGACGTACTCATGCTGCATGAAGGCGTAGCTTAACAGAACTGCTATGGGAATGAAGTAAAACCCAAGCATCCATAGGGAGGGAGGGAGAAAACTTACCCAAAACCCTAATGGTTTGCTGGCTGGTTGTTGGGCTGGTATTGTTGTGTCCATGTTAAACAATGATGAATTATGAATTATGAATTATGAAATGTGAAGTAAACATTCAGCATTTAGCATTCATCATTCATCATTCATATTCAATTTACTGTCCGCGAAATTCATTCCACAGCGCTACCCAATCGTCGTAGTTTTGTACTGTTTCCCAGAAGTGAATTTGGCTGTAGTAGTTTTCAATGTCTTCTAGATGGGAGTCTTTTCGTTGTTGTTCTGTTAAGAGTGGCAGCACTTGTTGGGATACTGGCCAGTATCCTGTTATCTCTGTCATGGGTTTTTGTGCTGCTCCTGTGAGCATATAGTTCATCCAAGCATGGGCAATGTCTTTATTTGGAGAACCTTTGAGTAACATCCAAGAGTCACTCCATCCCGTTGTTCCTTCTTTGGGAATGGTTGCGCCTACGGGAAAGTTGGCTCGTTTGAGTTCTTCAATGGCGACAGGCCAGCCCCAGGCTAAGGCAATTTCTTTGTTTAAAAACAGTTGTGCCAGTTCTCCTTGAGAGTTCCAGAATTTTCTTACTTGCGATCGCAACGGTAGCAAATTCGGTTTAATGTCATTTGTCAACTTATCTTTACTTAACTTAT
>DATNQH010000343.1:0-2551 GCA_036704105.1 Leptolyngbyaceae cyanobacterium
GTTCAGAATGCGCCCATCATGCAGGAAATCGTCTGCCATGTCAGGAAGAACTTGATTGAAATCAAGTGTGGCATTCTTCCAGTCAATAAACCTACTTATCTGCTGCCAATCAGAGGGCATCACTTCATCATTTGCGCACCGCGCTGATGCTACCAGGTGCGCAAATGACGGTTTTGAAATCCCACTGGTTAATTGCAGCTTGTCTAAATGTGCCTGCTCCTCCCAATCTGGCAACCCAAGCTTAATTATCTGGGTGACACTAGTGACAGTTGTTGAAAGGTTTGGTATGTCTAGCTTTCTAGTGTCACCGTTGCTGATACTGTCAACCGTGACAGTATGCATTTTATTTAGCTCAGCCTGTGCTAGCGTTATTGCTTGCGACAAATCCGGCTCAGTTTGCGCTAACTGAGCAATTTGGCTAAAACTGTCTTTGAGGTAACGCCTATGGTATTTTTCTTGAAGTAATGCCGCGTGTTGTTTGACTGAGTATGAATGTACTGTGCGATCTAGCAACGATGCCAGCTTGGACTTTCCTCCTATCTGTTTGAGAATTCCTTTTTCAGATAACCTAAAAGCCACTGTGGCTAAGTCCGGCTTCAGCGAAGAGTTATGCAACTCCCTCATTACCCTAAAAATCTGTTGATGGCTGGAAATCGAAAACGCTTGGATTGTTAGTCCTTCTATTGCCGCCAATGCGTCAGGGTCAAGCAAAATTGCCCCCAACACTGCTTCTTCTAATTCGATCGCTTCCAACGATACTAATGGAATCGAACGCGACAATTCTTGTGGCTTAAATTCTGCTGACATTAGATTGCACTCCTTTGTAGTGGCATATTTTGAGCTATGGCCAGATCGTGCTGTAAGTTTTCCCGCCCATGTGCTTTATTTCCAGGCAGCGGCGTAATCGCAAAGCCCAGCGCGAAAAATGAGTCTAAGGACTGAGTAAGGCGAAGTTTTAAATTAGAATTTGTGTTTGACATTTCAATTTCCTTTTTTGTCAAACCGAGTAAGGCAACGGAGTGCGATCTCGCTGACCTCCTGTGTTGCTACATCCAGCAGTGTATCAAAGCTATTACCAAACAGCTTTGATACACTGCCTGGAGGCAGCATCGAAGCTGGCTCAGTTTTAAATACATACAAGCGTTACTTAACTCAAAAAAGCCCACGCGTGCTAGAGCGCTCAAAATCCTGACTGACACTTTTTAGAGTTACTAGATTATTGGATAAGAACTAGCTTGAAGGTAGAAAAATAGACAAGCGTTCAAAGTCTTCGCTTCCACTCCTGTACAAATTGATGCGATCTCTGCCCAGAGACAAATGCGATCACGCACTTCAACGACATCTAAACGGCAGTGCCATGCAATAACTGACATAGCTGCTACCAATTTAGAAGGCGGGAGCAGTTATGTTTTTTCCCAGCAGCGAGGTAAGTAGTATTGGTTGATTTTCAGAAAGTACTTGTCAATAGACAGATTAAAGAGGCACAATTCTAGAGAAAGCATTGTGTCTTGACCTCCGGTAATAAAGTGTATGGGTCAGGCCATCCGGTGATGATTAATAAGAGTCTGGTTCCAGCAGGCCCTTTCTCGCTTCACCGGATAAGTATTTAATTTATTCACATCGTGTCAGTAACTTAGTTATAGGAAGCTAGCTTTTCTTTCCGCACATACTTCCAATAACGCAATTAGGAAATAACCTCCTATTTAAATAAAAAAGTGCAACTTGATGAGAAGTTAGCATCAAGAGCCTGCAATCTCAAGGGGCCAAAATGGTCTAATACGCGAGTCATAAGTAAACTGTACGCCGGAGTCACAGGTAAAACTATACGCCGGAGTCACAGGCAAAACTCTAGACATTTTGTAAGTGTTGAATCTTCCAAAAAGCTAATAAATAGCTATACGCCGGAGTCACAGGTAAAACTATACGCCGGAGTCACAGGTAACGAAGGTAGGGTATACGCCGGAGTCACAGGTAAAACTATACGCCGGAGTCACAGGTAAAAAGACAAAAATCATACGCCGGAGTCACAGGTAATTGTTTAGTTTAGTTAAGCTTAACTGCTGGTTGTTTAGAGTTGGGTATAAAACACGGCATAAAGTCACTTGGTAGAATTTGCTTAGATAGTAGGAGTTGGTTATGAAGAAAGAGGATGCTACTTTTCCGGTAGACGGGCAGTTCCTGATGGTACTACCTAGAGCTGGAGCGTCAGTAAAAAATCCAGATGTGCAGTTGCCAATTCTACGCTCAGATACAGATGGTTATTACTTGGAAATGCGGGTTGATACTGATCTGAAAGATAAAAGTGAAGTTGCAGTGACCCGTCGAGTTCCACTTGAAAATATTTCTACAGAGGAATGGGAGGATTTGAAAGCCCAGTACTCTAGCTTGGATTTGGAAACATGCAAAGATCATGGTATTAGCAAGGGGCTAGAAAAAATCCCAGATCGTAGAATTCAAAGATTGTTTATGGCTTTGCTAACCTTCTTGAATCCGCGACAGGTTGCTATTGTGCTTCTTCTATATAAGGAGGCTGCAAAACAAAGTAATGGTC
>DATNQH010000344.1:0-8805 GCA_036704105.1 Leptolyngbyaceae cyanobacterium
AAAGTAAGTTATAGACTAGCCCTTGGGCGTACTCAACGATGGTTTTCATAACCGTCTAATTACACTTTTCTTACGCCCTTTCTTTCAGATTTTTGTCCCTTTGGCAACTCCTTGTTGAGAATGGTGCAAGATCTCAGTTAAGATACTCATTCAATGACTCTAGAGATATTCCTATATCGGCTATTACCTCTGGAAAGGCATTTCTGAAACTGAGCATTCGTCCGAGAATTACATTTTTGGAGGAATCTTGCTTACTTTTCTCCTTATCAACTTTCTCTAAAAGCGAATCTCGAATTTTATCTTTGGTTTCGTCGATGGTGTTTAGAGTCAGTTGGGATATTTTCAGCTTACTAGCAAATTGAGTTGCGAATTTCTCAATTGATTGCAAAGAGGATTGACTAAGTTCAGTTTCACACTGCAATTGTTGGCTTTTATTAGTTTGCTGGCGATTCTCTAATGTGTTAATTTCGCGGATGAAATTATGTTGTTGTTGAGTAGCAGAGGTAATCTCTTGCTGAACTTCTACTAGTTGCTGTTCTAATTGTTTGAGGCGATCGCTACTAGCTTCTAATTCTTGTCGCTGCCGTTCAAGGTTTTGACGTTCTAGCTCTATTGAACGCCAGTCGATTTCTACAAAGTCAGCAAAATTCATGAAATCTTGCCGCCATGATTTTTGTTTATCGAGTTGTTTGCGCTGACTTTCTAAGGATTCGATTTGCTTGTTGACGCGAGTTAATTGCTGGTTGATTTGCAGCAATTCTGCTTCTATTGCTTTAATTTTATCAGCATTGTTCCAACCGAGAATGTAATTGCGGCTGATCGCCAATGCGAGAGCTATCGTCTTTCTGATGCCGTTCTCCTCCCTGCTTAATGAGTCCAGTGCGAGTAATAGCATATGTTTCGTGCTGAAACTGCTCCTCTGTATCGCAGCAGACGTGGTTGAACTGGCGTACTAAACGCTCCCGTAGCCAGTGGTAAAATTCCTCATTGTCAGGTTTAATTTCCAACTTGTGAGGAACCTGCCGAGGATTGAGGGCGCGTTGAGTTGGATGAGAAGTTGAAGGTTTAATTCGGTAGTAGTCTAAACGCCCTCCCAAATGAGTATCGCGCACGTAAGCGTTTACGGTTCGGTAGTGTTGCTCAGGCACAAGAACGCACAATCCAAAACTGCTTAAAAGCCGCTCGATGGCTCCTTCCCACTCGTTGGCTTCCGGGCGCACTCTCAGAAGTTCCCCAACAAATGGTAAATCAGTTTGATCTAAACCTAGGTCACGGGCGAGGCGATCGCGAATTTCTAGATTTCTCTGAGGAATTTGGCTTTTGCGCTGACGGAGAGACTTTAACTCACCTTCGAGTTCCGCTTGTTGTTTTTGCAGATCGTTGCGTTGAATTTTCTGCTCATCTCGCTGTGCTTCCAGATTCTGCAAAATTCCATCAATTTCTTGCTTAAGAGCATTTCCTTGCTCTCTGGCAGCATAGAATGTGTCGCTATCGTTATAGTGAGGTAAATTTAATGATTGTGCGAGGCGATCGTACTTTCCTGCTTTGTCTTGCTTGCTGTCAACTTCCTTCTGGCGTTGTTTAATCTCGCGCTCCAGTTCTTGTAGGCGTTGCCCGTCGCTATCTTGTTTGATAGCAAAATCCAAACTTTTTTCCTGTTGACGTAGCTCCTCAAGTCGGCGAGCGCTTTTTTCTAGCTCATGTTTTGCTTTTTGCAGTCGTTGACTAATGTCCCGCAGTTCTTTTTCCAGTAAATCAAGTTTCTGTCGGGCAAAATAAGCAGGAGCAACTGCTCGAAAATGCTGTAAGCGTTCAATTTCCTGTTTTAGTTGGTTATATTTTTCTGCCTCTTCCATCATTGGCGTGAGGGCTTCTAATTGCTTTCGGGCTTTCTGAATTGCGTTATGGGAAATTGTTAAATTCTTATAACTTTCAAGCAGTTCTAGAATCCTGGTTTGAATATCTGTTTTCTCCAGCATATGATTGCGGACAAAATCATTCAGTCCCCCAATTTCTTTTATGCTGACGGTTTGGTTGAATAAATCCAGCGCCTTTTCTGACTGCAAGCCAAATCGTTTGCGAAACTTTTGACTGCATTTAACAAACTCTTCAAAAACTTCTGCACCCATTGCTTTGAGACGTTTTTTTAAGTTTGAAGGGCGAGTGTCTTGGATGAAATGGGAGGCAATTGTTAACTCATCATCAGCGATCGCAAAAAACTTTCTCACCGATGCCTCTTCCATCCATAGCACTTGGGCAAGAGTGACTTTTTGCTTGCTCGCTGCATCCCAAAAGTAGGCAAGCAGAACTGTAAGCGTTCCCTTCTCTCGGAGCAACTTTGGTTTGGAGGCATTGGAATCTTCTACACTGGCGCGATCGTAAGCCCCTTGCACGTAGCTCTTCTCATCCCGTTCTCTCTTACCCGTCGTGCTAGAGGCTTGGTTGTAATTACGTTTTTTGTTTGGTACTAGCAGCGTCAGCAGTCCATCTACCAGCGTAGACTTTCCTGAACCATTTGCTCCCGTTAATAGCGCTGTTTCTCCTGCCAAATCTAATACCCAAGGACGGCGATCAAATGTTCCCCAGTTAAAGACTTCAAACCGCTGTAGGCGAAAGCCTGCCAGGGCGCGGTCTGGATCTTCATTCTGGTAAATTGGCAGCAGGATTTGCATAAGCCTCTAGCTTTTGCTTCAAGCGGGTAAGGGTATCAGCGTCAATTTTGGCTTTGAGGATGGGGCGAACTTCATAGTTTTCATCTTGTCCAGAAAGTAGTCTTAGAAATCCTAACTTCTGCACTTGTTCGACTAATCCATCTACCTCTCGCCGGAATCTGTCTTCATTATTCCCTTCTGATAGATAAGGATGTAATAAATTCCGAATTTTCTCAATATTTAGCACTAATCTTCCCGTAGCATCACTTGCATCAAATTGTTGCAATGCTTGCCGTAGTAACACACATAAGACTGTTACTCTAAAGCTCAATTGATGGCGGGCTGTCAGACGAGGAAGCGGCTCAGATTTATCCTCTGGATCGGGATCGGGTTGTTCTAGGTAGGCAAATCCATCTACTTCATAGTTACGGACTTCTAAGCCAATCTTGCCAAAGTATTCCTTGATGGGTGACAAGTAAGTTTGCAACCGCTCCCAGTGAGGATCGTCACTGTAAATTGCGCCTTGCAGGAGTTTGAGGACAACAGGTGCGTAGGGTGGCGGAGGTTGGAATTGCATAGTTTAGACTATCAGCGGCGAAAAACGACTTGTGGCAGGGTGAGGCAAAGCTGTGTTTCAGGCTCGGTGCTGGGAATTACGAGCGATTCAATCGTAGTATCATTGATGCTGTGTTGCTCAGTTTTGGTGGCGATCGCTAAATATGCCACTATCTCCGATAGTCCTTGCTCTACAGGATATAGCTCTATTAACTCTGCTAATGTGACTTCTGCGCGACGCTCTAGCACTTGGGCAATGCGTTGAGCTAGTGCTGCTTCGTCTACATAGAACTGATGATAAAGATCTGCTATTTCCTCATCCAGATTTTCCTCTGGCAAATCGTTGAAATCTATTGAAAAGGTAGGGGTGTCTGATGCTTCCAGTGGATGTAAGGGACGCGCCATGACCAAATTCACGTTTGGCTCTCCTGACAACACTAAAAAATCCCCCTCAACTGGCTGGCTTGCGACTTGCAGTGCCAGGCGTTGAACTTCAGTAATTAATTCAGCGACTCGTCGATTTTCGATCAAATTGTCTTCATCGAGCATCTGCCGCAGTTTTTCTGCCAAAATATGGTTTGTTTGCACAATACGTTGCCCTGCATCAATCAAACTACGCTCAATTCGACGTAACAAGGCATACTCCCCGCTGAGGGGACGCAATTGTTCCAAGTTGTAGACAGCTAGAATCAGAGATTTGAGTTCTTGCCGCTTGCTCTGTGACATCAAAAAGTTCCAAAAGGCATAAAAGCTGCGACCCTGATCCGATTCTTTCAATGCTTCATCGGCATCCAGAACGCGACCAACTACTGCGCCTTTACGAGTATTCGCTTGTAGTTGCGCTGCTTGCACCGTGCGAGTTAACGCCCGGAAATTTTGTTCTACCTCTGTGAAATCCGCAATTAACTGACGAGCAACATGATCTGCCTGGAGAAACCGCTCCTGAATTTGAGTACGGTTATAGGGATCGATCGCACCAGTCTGTCGAATTTTGTCAATTTCTTGCCCAATGCGATCGCGCTCCTGTTCCAATTGAGCAATCCGCGCCTCTACGTCCGTTGTGCTATTATCCCGAATATCTTTAAGCAACGAGAAGATTTGCAAAAATCGAGATTCTGTGCCTACAAACTCACGCCGTTCTAGCTCCTCCAACCAACCAATTGCCTTTTCTGTAGCAGGAGTTAGCGCAAATACAGGATCGTCACTGCCAAGTTCAAAGGTTTTCCGTAAAAGCTTGTCGTTATCGCACCACTCATTGAGATATTCTTTGGGCGATCGCGGATATGCGTTTGTGTCGATTTCCTCAAGAAACTCTAGATAATCCCCCAACTTTGTTTCTAACTCCGACTGCAGAATCGAGATTTGCGATCGTACCTTAAACTGTTTGTATAGAAAACTCAAAATTAAAGGAGCATTTCGACTCCGGAGTAATTTGAGACTGGGGGAGTTCTCTAATTCATGTTTAATTCGATCGTAATCCATAGAGATCCATCATCGTGACGCTGAAGCTATCCCTTTAACAAATTACAATGTGAGGAAAGCGATTCCTATATATCAGAACAATCGGATTCTTGATTGAAATTGAAAACCGATACCTAGAGATTTTACTGTCAATTTCTCAATTAGTCGCATCCATTAAACAGTATCAGTGTTTAACATATTACTGCACCCAAATCTACTGGCAGATCGTAGGTTGAAGGTTATTGCGATCAAGTCAGTTCATACAAAGGTTAAACTTAGCTAGCAGCACCGTTTAGAGGCTATAATTGCTACCTGTCTTTTTCTATTTCTTTATTTTGCCTTGCTCTTGCTTGTGTGATTTTGGTGTTGAAGCGATCTCTCTACCAGGATGACATCATTCTTTATCCCAATTCTGCCCCGATCTCTCTTTTCTAAGCCGATGGCGGGATTTGAACCCGCGACCTATCGATTACGAATCGATTGCTCTACCACTGAGCCACATCGGCACTGCCAAACGATAATTATACTATCAAGAATATTATGATAAAACAAAATTCAAAAAATGGCAGCGGTAAGCGTTTCACATCCGAACAATATGCCCGATTGAAAGCAGAAGCAGCAGCGCCTTACCGAGGGCTGAGAAAATTCGTCTATGTTGCTTTTGGGGCCTCTGGTTTTATTGGCGCACTCATCTTCTTAGCCCAACTAGCAGCTGGGCGTGATGTCGTTGCTACCTTACCAAACTTCGCGCTACAAATAGGAGTTGTTGCTTTGATGATTTTCCTGTTTCGTCTCGAAAAAAAACAATAATGCTCAAAGAGTGAAAAGGGTTTTGGAGTCAGATTACTCCGATCCCTGCCTGTTTGTTTAAGTTAATTGTTGATTATTGATGGTTTTATGGTGTATAATAGTAATCATTTTTAATGATCAAATCGAGCGATCGCATATTTAAAATAGTTTAAAATTTCGTTGCAATTCCCAACATTACTAGAGAGAAAATAAAGAAATTATTAGAAAACGCATTCATTCTTGTTATTTCTGTAAAACTATATATATAGATTCAAACGGGGTCAGCTAATATAAAGACCCTGAATATATAACTCAATAGATCGAAGGGGTCAAAAAAATAAAAGACCCCAAGTTTAGTAAAAACAAGAATAATAAGCGCCAGGCTACCACATAGTAGTGCTGGCGCTTATAGCTTGAAATAGAAAGAGATCAACACTCAAAGTTTTGCCAAAGTCAGCTTTGGAAACTGCTTTAAGCTAAGCTAATGTTCACGGGTAGTGCATAAAAGATAGTCGTTAAAAGAGTTAGTTGTCAGGAGCAGTAGAGACGATTCGCCGAATCGTCTCTACAAAAGGGAAAACTGTCTCCTGTCTGCTGTCTGCCTCACATTACAGATATGCAAGCGAGGATGACGATTAGCTTAGCTCAACAATAAGCAGGTGCTTACAGCAATTTTCGATTGTATTCACCACAAAATTGCTTGTACGTGGGTGAATTGGTATTACTCCACAGCCCCAGATTACCTAGCCTATTGCTTGTAGGTGGGCAATGCCGGGCTACTACTTCAAAATCTAAAATCGCTTTAGGGAACTCGTACTAAATAGGGCGAAGGAATAGGTTTGACGCGTCCTGAATTCACTAGTGCCTGATAGACAAAAGCGGCGATTTCAGCACGGCTAGCCTCGCGGTTGGGATTTAATTGACTGGGCGTGGGGTAGTTGACAACCAGTTGCCTTTGGGTTGCTGCTGCAACTGCGCCAGTGGCATATTCGGGAATTTGAGCCGCATCAGTATAAACAGAAATAGCTTTGGGATTGTTAGCGCTTAGTTTCAAACCATTGGCTAATGAAACTAGCGCTTGTACCCTAGGAATTGCTTGCTCTGGTTGAAATAGACCACCGGGATAACCAGCAACGAAACCCCCTCTATAAGCAGTTTGAATCGCTTGGTTAGCCCAAAACTTAGGACTGACATCTTTGAAATTAACCGCCTGACGCTGCGACTGTGGTGCAAAGGCTTTGCTGACGATAGTAGCAAATTGGGCGCGTGTTACAGGTTCATCTGGCCTAAAGGTACCGTCAGGAAACCCAGCAATGATTTTTTGGGATGCTAGAGCTTCAATATAAGGTTGCGCCCATAATCCCTTGATATCTCTTAAGGCAAGTTGAGCGGCGACAAAATCAACTTTGCCGGATATCTTTTTGCGATCAATATCATTTCCAACAGCTACCAAAGTATTATTGCGCGTGGCATTGTAAAGGGCATAGCGTTTGTTGCCTCGAATGCTATTTTGACCAGAACTTTCTGCCGTACCGAGATCCGGTTGAGCGTTGACAGTTGCCACAACTCCGTCGCGATCGTTTTTTTCAATTACGTTACTGCGCAAAATTGGGCTACCAGATTCTGAAATGTATATACCGTCTTTGTTTTGTCTGATTTGGTTGTTTTCCACTAAAGGCGTAGATGTGCCACCAATTGCAAGTCCAAAGCCAGTTGATTCAAATACGTTGTTGCGAATCTCTCCCGCAGCTGCTCTTGCTACTGAAATGCCGTTACCACCATTTTTAGTGAAAACATTGGACTCGATTTTGGGGGTAGCTGTACCAGTAATAAAAATCCCATCCCGATTACTATTAGCAAATGTGCTGTTGGTGACTGTCGGATTGGCTGATTCAATCCATAGTGCTGTACCGCGTGTATTTGGGTTAGTAATTGTAACACCGCTAATAGTGGTATCTTTCTCGGCTAGAACGGTAACGTTCTGACGCGCAAAGCTAGGACTGACAAAGTTACCACCGCCAGTAATGACAATATTTTGTCCTTTGGAGGATTCGTCACCTCGCAGGATCACACCTGGTTTGAGTGTCAGAGGAAAGACTTCTCCCGTTTCACTGCTATAGTTGCCAGGAGCTAACTGAATCACTGTACCGGGTTGGGCTTGATTCAGGGCGGCGGTAATTGTTTTGGCAGGAGTTGCTTCACTTGTACTAGCCCCAGCGCTGTCTGATCCAGTCTGTGGGTTGACGTAAATTACTTTCCCAGTGGTGGGAACTGGAGCTATGGGAGTGAGGGTTGGGTTGTCCGTTCCTGACTGGGGGGCTGGGGTGTTCCCTGTCGGACTGGCTGGAGTTTGTGGAGTGACGGAAGGGGTGGTTGTTGGACTGGCTGGAGTTTGTGGGGTGGTTGTTTGGGCGATCGCTTCGTTTGGTTGAACAGACAATACTGTCCCACTAGCAACAACTAACAAAGCAGCTAGTCTCGTGCGCCAAGCCAAAGTAGATGCAAAAATTTTTGTTTGCTGCGCGCTAACAATTGTGGGCTGGTGAATTTGAGAATCCGGACAATTCATATGATTGGCATTGGTCATAATCTGAATTCCAGTAAGGCAATCGATCCGCAAAAAGGCAAAAAAATGTTACTTTTATTCACAATTGATGTGATAGAAGCATAGCAGTGTCATGTCGTTACTTCAGAAGTCCCACGCAAAACTTTAGCGGATGACAAATATCGCCGTAGTTAAGTTCCTGAAATTTTTGCAGAAAGTTCAGAAGGCGCAACTCATCTTGCTGGTTTTATTTAAAACTGAAAACAGAGGTTGTCAGACGCAAAAAGTTATCCCGAAGTTTTGGTTACTGATTGCTACAGTTTTCATTACCAGCGATAATATATGATTTTTTGGCACTAATGCGATCGCATTTGTACGAGTATTGCGAAAATTTATTACTGATATACTTAAATTGCCGCAAGCATAAGCTGCTAGAGACGCGATCGCCGCAAGTCTTGTAACAATATAAAATTTTAAATCTAAAAAATGGTATGAGCCGATCCAGTTTTTTCGGCTCAGGTGGATCGGTTAGCACTCAGCATTAATATATCTGCCACTCGTATTCGTGCTTCTAGGTGCGAGGCGACATTATTCCAACTCCCTGTTCTCTGGCAAAAGCAATCTTTGCTACTACCCAAGGATAGATATTGCTAAACTGCCTAGAGTAAAATTAGCCTTAACTTCGCCACTAACAGAGGATGTATTTAAGATTTGGTTGGAAATTGAATAATTAGTAGAAGCGAGTTCGTGAATAGTTTTGAGTTTTGAAGGCGCGAATTTTAAATTACGTCGGTTTTCTTTAAC
>DATNQH010000345.1:0-11723 GCA_036704105.1 Leptolyngbyaceae cyanobacterium
TCCATCCAGACAAGGTTATTTTTGGCAAAATCGAGGTAAAAAGACTTGGCTGTTTCTAGATATTCTTTAAATTTGCTTTCATCTTCATTGAGTTTGGCAGATCGTGATTTAATTACTTGCTTGCGGGAAGAACCGAATAAGAGTTCAGCTGTACAAACTCGTAACTGGTTCATTGTAAATAAATACTTTGGATCTTTACCTACTGTCCTTGAAGTTTGATCGATACGTCCTTTAAACAATTCTGATTCTTTAGCTAGTTCCCGTGTTAGTCTGGCAACAACATCACCTACATCAAATGCTGTAATCAAAGCTGGGGAAATTGCTTTTGTTTTGGCACAGTCTGCAAAATCTTGATGAATCTGATCTAAGTCTTTTTCGTGAACAACTAAGACTGTTGCACCATCATCTTTTAAACTAGGTCTGTGTTTGATAGCTTCCTTAATAGCTTTAATTCGATGTTGACCATCAGTAACATAAAGCTTAAGATTTGAGGGGATAACTGCATAACCAACTTTTATTGACCCAGAACCAAAAGCAAATACCTTAATAGGTGTATCTGTGTTGAATGTGAACGGAGGGAGTATGTATTTATCTGTCTCTAACAGGTATTTCTTAATCTCTTCAACATGAGAACTCATTATAGGTCTGTTTACAAATTCTTCTGCATTAGCTTTATTGTCTTTAGTAGAGTCTGGAACATTCAACCGCACCAGATCGAGCAGTAGATTAAAAGCTAGGGAAAAAGTTAGATGAGTTCTTTCCCCCTGCTCATATATATGACAATAGAAAACTCTAGCACCAGAAGTAGAAGCATCTGCAAAAGCTGCGTTTTGTGCATCAATTGCAGTTGCAAGTATAACGATGTCCGCACATGAATCTACACTTTTTCTCTGGTTTTCTATGTATGTGGTTTGAACCATTAACCCACCTGTTTTATAAATAAACTTGGTAGAAAACTGGGACGACCTATTTAAAATCGATCGTCACCAGAAGTAAGATAATTATTAACTAGCAGTTTTTAAGCGGCGCTGTTAGGCTTCCACTTGTGCTGAATTGCTTTAATTAGTAAATCAGCCCGGTCAGAAGCACAGGGATTATTTCGCCGCATATTCTCCTCAAGTACTCCAATTGCATCCCACACTACTTGGATGTCTTGGTGGATAGCTCTCGAAACAATAGCCTTTTGCCATACATTAAGTTGTATGCCAGCATTTGCTATCTCTTCCAAAGCGTCAGGCTGAAAATTGAGATCGATTCCAAGATGCTTCGCCAAGTTATCCAAACGCTCTACACCGCATCTTTCTGTAAAATCCATGAGTGTTTGAGCGTACTGAACTAGGCGTTCTACGCTATCATAGTTATTAAACATCAGCAATTACCTTTGCTAATTATTTGTTTGCACAAGAGGATATTTTGAGTGTGAGCTACTCAAAACAAGTAATCCTCGGTAAGTGGCAGTCACAGTCGTGGCTGTCACTTTTGTTTTACTATAACATAGCAAAAAATCCAAATTTTGAGTTTGCAGTCAAAATATGGGCTGCAAGTCTAAATATTAAGCTATTAACATAGTGCAAGTTCAGTAAATTAATCTGCAAGTCTGGCTGTGCAAGCTATTTGCTAAGATCAAGTCTTGACTCAATGGTGTAACTGCGATTGGAAGCTACATAAAAAACTGCTGGACAAGTTGTATGAGCGGCGGTAATTCCGCTCTTATTTCATTCGTTGTCTTTCTAACTTTTGGTACTACACAGTTACACCTCTTCTACGATCTGCCAATTCAATTGCTAGTTGAATTGCTGCTTTCATACTCGTAGCGTCTGCAATCCCCTTACCTGCAATATCAAAGGCTGTACCATGATCCGGTGAGGTGCGAATGAAGGGAAGACCAATGGAAGTGTTGACAGCGCGGTCAAATGCCATTAACTTTACAGGAATTAATCCCTGGTCGTGGTAAAGCGCAAGATACGCATCAGCAGGATTTTGGATTTTAGATTTTAGATTTTGGATTGAAGTATCTCCTTGTCCCCTTGTCCCCTTGTCCCCTTGTCCTCTCCCCTCTCCATACCACGCTTGACCAGGCTTAACCCACATGGTATCCGGTGGAATAGGGCCATCTAACTGCAAGAAGGGGCGGTTTTGGCGTTCTTTTTCCAACCAGGGAATTAACCACTCAATTTCTTCTCGTCCCAATTGTCCCTGTTCCCCACTATGGGGATTTAATCCCGCGATCGCAATTCTCGGTTTGACTACGCCAAAGTCCTGTTGCAAGCACTCTACTAAAAGATCGAGTTTACTACTCAGCAACTGCGGTGTGAGAGTTTGTGCAACTTGACATAAAGGGATATGTGTGGTAGCAAGTAAAGCACGCAGCGTCCAACTTGTATGGGGCGATCGCGCTACGAATAACATCCCAAATCGCTCTACACCTGCTTTCTCTGCTAACAGTTCGGTTTGACCGGGATAATTATACCCCGCCGCCTTCCATGCTGATTTAGCTATTGGTGCGGTGACAATGGCTTGAAATTCTCCGGCTAGAGTGTGAGCGATCGCTGTTTCTAAATAAGCAAAGCTAGCCGCACCACTGGCTGCATTACCCGTACCCGGACTAATTTCACCGTCTGCTTCCACATCCAGAATAGACAGTTTATCTAGGTTGATATCAAGGCGATCGCCTATTGAACGCAATTGATTATAAGTAGCCATCAGCACCCGCGTGCTGCCAATTACAGTTATGTCGCAATTTTGCCCAATTTGTGGATCTGCTAGGGCTTTCAAAATCACCTCTGGCCCAATCCCTGCTGGATCGCCTAAAGTGAGGGCTATTTTGGGGTGAGAGCAATTTTCGCCTGCTGCTTTCCTGTCCATGCTGTTGTGTTCGGGATTATTTCATTTCAATCCCTGAAGCGGGATTTGTAAGTCTAGCAGACGCGATCGCAGATCGAACGGTGGGAGAACGATGAATCGAATCAAAACCGCTATAACTACTCAATTGTTTTAAAATACTTTACACTGATCTCACATTAAGCTTAATTAAGCACCACTTTATTTAAACTCTTTCAATCGGAGGATTGCGATCGTGAGCGGAGAAATGTTTTCAGCAGCTATTTTGTCCTTCTCCTTAATTTTGGTGGGTATCGGCATCGGTTTTCTTTTGCTCAAAATTCAGGGCGATGAAGAAGAGTCTCTGTAGAGAAGTATGAAGTCGAGCGCTTTCCTGTGGAGGAAACCTCCGCATAAGCAAGAGTGTTGAAGGATGGAGGAGAAAAAGCCGATTTGTTTATATCCTTCAGCCTTCAGCCTTCAGCCTTTCTTTTCACCTCACTACTTAAAGGTTTGGTAAACTTTTTTGCTACACCAGTTTTTGATAGTATTTTTTAAGAAAGATTAAAATTTATTACGAATCCCTCATGAATATATTAATTGTCGGTGCTACTGGCACCTTGGGAAGACAAGTGGCTCGCCGCGCTCTCGATGAGGGGTATAAGGTACGCTGTCTTGTACGCAGTCCCAAAAAAGCCGCTTTTTTAAAGGAATGGGGTGCTGAACTTGTACCTGGGAATTTGTGTCAACCACAGAGCCTTCAATCTGCCCTGGAAGGTGTCGATGCTGTTATTGATGCTGCCACAGCCAAAGCCACAGACAACTTGAGTATGAAACAAGTGGACTGGGATGGCAAGGTAGCGTTAATTCAAGCGGCAAAAGCTGCTGGGGTAGAGCGTTATATTTTCTTTTCAATTCTGGATGCAGAAAAATATTCAAATGTGCCACTGATGGAAATCAAGCGGTGTACTGAGTTATTCCTGAGTGAAGCAGGGATGAACTACACCATCTTGCGGCTGTCTGGCTTTATGCAAGGATTGATTGGTCAGTATGGAATTCCGATTTTGGAGAATCAGGCAATTTGGGTGACGGGTGAATCTTCTCCAATTGCTTATATGGATACTCAGGATATTGCGAAATTTGCTGTTCGCGCCCTTTCAGTACCAGCAACAGAAAAGCAAACTTTTCCCGTCGTCGGTTCTCGTGCTTGGAGTGCTGAGGAAATCATTAGTCTATGCGAACGATTGACGGGTAAACAAGCAAAAATCACTCGAATGCCGCTTAACTTACTGCGGATTATGCGCTCGGTGTCACGATTCTTTCAGTGGGGATGGAATGTGGCGGATCGGTTGGCGTTTGCAGAAGTATTAGCAACTGGTGTACCATTGACGGCACCAATGGATGAAGTCTATCAAACCTTTGAGTTAGACCCCCAGGAAACGACAACTTTGGAAAGCTATTTCCAAGATTACTTCGGGCGAATGCTCAAAAAACTGAAGGAGTTAGACTATGAAAAAACCAAGGCGAAAAAAAAGTCAGTAGCAAAAACTCCCTCTAAAAAGAGCAGTTAGCAGTCATTGGTCATTAGTCATTTGTTAAGAGTTTTGAACAAAGGACACTCGTACAAAGGACAAAGGACAAATAACAAATGACGAAATTGCCAAAAATGTGCAAGGATCAAGCTAAATACTAAGCAGAGCCTTAATCTTGACATCAAGTGTGCCGAAGCTAGGCATTATATATAACGGCGTTAAACCAATAGCGAGTCGCGTCGCTAGTGAGTTGAAAGACAAACTAACCGCCGCCGGGTGGGATGTTTGTGTCACCACTGGCGAGGGCGGAATTTTGGGCTACTCTAACCCTGAAAGTCCTGTTTGTCACACCCCCATTGAGGGGCTGACTCCTCCAGGTTTTGACTCCCAGATGAAGTTAGTGGTGGTCTTAGGAGGAGATGGCACAGTTCTGGCTGCATCTCGTCAGATAGCTCCTACTGGCATCCCAATGTTGACGGTGAATACAGGTCATATGGGATTTTTAACTGAAATTTACCTGAATCAGCTGCCTCAAGCGATTGAGAAGGTGATAGCAGGTGAGTATGAAATAGAAGAACGAGCGATGCTGAATGTCAAGGTATTGCGGGGCGATACCGTAACTTGGGAAGCCCTCTGCCTGAATGAAATGGTATTGCATCGGGAACCTTTGACCTGTATGTGTCATTTTGAAATCGCAGTGGGCCGTCACGCGCCAGTAGATATAGCAGCAGACGGTGTGATTGTCTCCACACCGACTGGTTCTACTGCTTATTCATTGAGTGCGGGCGGGCCAGTGGTGACTCCTGGGGTTCCAGTAATGCAACTTGTGCCTATATGCCCCCATTCTCTAGCGTCTAGAGCTTTGGTGTTTCCAGATACTGAAACAGTGACAATCTACTCAGCCAATCCTATTCGATTAGTGATGGTGGTTGATGGTAATGGGGGATGTTATGTCTTTCCAGAAGATCGGGTAGAGATGGGGCGATCGCAATACTCGGCGCGGTTCATTCGTCTGCAACCACCTGAGTTTTTCCGCATCTTACGCGAAAAATTAGGTTGGGGTCTACCTCATATTGCTAAACCAACTTCGGTAGAATTGCCTTAGTCTAGTGGCTAGTGGCTAGGGACTAGGGAAAATGATGAATGATGAATGATGAATGATGAATTCAAAATTTCACTTTTAGCATTGCGGTATTCATCATTACCCTACTCACTACTCACTACTCATTCTTACTTGTTACAAATTATGGATACAGGAGTTATCGATCGCAGTCCCTGTGTATTAGTGATTGAACCAGACGAGAGTCTGGCGGCTCAAGTGTGTCTAGATTTGAAAGAATCAGGCTATGAACCTGTTGTAGCTCATGATGCGACAAGCGGGATTTATCACGTACGCGATCGCCAGCCTGCTTTAATTGTGATCGACCGAATGTTAGCTGGAGAATCGGGATTGGGTTTGTGTACTAACCTGAGAAAGTCAGGTACACGAGTTCCAGTCTTGGTCTTAATGGCGCGAGATACAGTTGACGATCGCGTGGCTTGTCTCGACGCTGGAGCAGATGATTACTTCCTCAAGCCTTACCGATCAGAAGATTTTTTGCGGCTGGTACGCCTCTACTTACGCCCCGATTCGAGTGGCACAGAGCAGTTAAAATTTAGCGATCTAGTATTAGATCTGGCAACACGCAGAGCGCTGCGACACGGACGAGTAATCGATCTGACGATGAAGGAGTTTGAACTGCTCAAATATCTGATGGAGCATCCCAGAGAAGTGCTAACCCGCGAACAAATTTTGGAAAATGTCTGGGGTTATGACTTCATGGGCGAGTCGAATGTAATTGAAGTATATATTCGCTATTTACGCCTCAAGCTAGAAGATGAAGGTCAAAAGCGGCTGATTCAAACAGTGCGAGGTGTAGGGTATGTGTTGCGGGAAGGCTAATTAGGGGACAAGGGGACAAGGAGACAAGGAGACAAGGGGACAAGGTGAAATATTGGGGAACTGTGTTGGGAATAATGTTGAGTACCCTTTTGATTGGGTGTTCTTCACGGATATTGGCGACGGAAGCGACGACTCAAATATCTCAAGCTCAATTACGACAAGCTGGGCAAACTCTACCGATTTCAGCCCGTGCAACAATTGCAGGACGCGAGTTTGAGTTGGAAGTGGCGCGGACACCACAACAGCAAGAAATTGGGTTAATGAACAGAACTAGTCTTGCCAATCGCCGAGGTATGCTATTTCTGTTTGCCTCTCCCCAACCAATCCGGTTTTGGATGAAAAATACTCTGATTCCCCTGGATATGATCTTCCTGCGCAATGGGAAAGTTATTGCGATCGCAGCTGCTGTGCCTCCATGTAAAACTCAAACTTGTCCTACCTATGGTGCTAACGCCGATGTAGATCAAGTTATCGAACTGCGATCTGGAATTGCCAAAGAAATAGGTCTAAAAGTAGGCGATCAAGTAAAAATAAAATTTTTAGATTCATAACTAAAGATGAAGTATGTAGAGACGCGATATATCGCGTCTTTCCGGAGAAAGCGTGAAAAGTGAGTAGAGACGTAGCACTGCTACGTCTGAAAAGTGAACTGTGAAGTATGAAGTATGAAGTATGAAGTGTGAAGTCAAGCATTCAAAACCTCTTACCTCTTACCCCTTACCTCTTACCCTTCAGCCTTCATTTTTTATTTCTTTTGGTGGAGAGCAAATCAAAACTGAAATATACCTTCTTATAGGTGAAGCGATTTACTCGTTGAAATATAAAGAGATTTAAAAGAATTTTAAACCTTTAAATAAGCAAAGTGTAAACGAGTTAAGTTGCGCTACAATTCTATACCACATATAAATTTATCAAAGCGCAAAATTTAGCAAATCCCTAGCTACTGGCTAGCTTTCAAAGGTGTTCAATCTTTGCCACCCTCGCATAGTGACAGATACGAGACTGGCTACCAGCTACTTAACAACAAGTTGTCCATGTTAAATAATTCAGTTTGACCAAAAAGGTGCAAAACCAATGTCACCATCGAAATATACAAAATTTATTCGTTTTCTTCAGGAAGATCTATCAATTTCAGCTGCCTCTATTGCTATGGCTATACGGCAAAGGGAGCAAGACCCTGGCCCGTTACCAATGATTCTCTGGCAATATGGTTTAATTAGTTTGGAACAGTTAGATAAAATTTATGACTGGTTGGAGACAGCTTAGGTACGCATAAATAATGCTACTTAGTAAATAATTCAGGAGAGTGAGGTGTGCCTAAGCAAATTCTGCAAAGAATTTACAACTTATTACTTCCATACCAAAGAAGAGAGCGGGTTGAATATCAACCCGCTCTTTTGATTTTGTCAAGCGCCTGCGGCAAGCCCTTCGGGAAAGCAGAGGCAGCACAAGGGAAACCCTCCCGCAGTGCTGTCTCACCGCCGCGCGTCTATGTTCAAAACTTTTAACAAATGACCATTGACTACGATTGAGCGAAAACACGAGCCGCAGCAGCTGCACCAGCGCCGGGAGTAAAACCTTCATACCCCAGTTCTCGTAAGGCTGATTCCATTGATGCGATCGCACTTAAAATATCGCGATCGCTAACAAACCCTAAATGCCCAATACGAAAGATTTTACCCTTGAGGTGATCTTGTCCTCCAGCTAGAGCAATATCAAATTTCTTCTTCATAATTGCCCTAATCTGCTCGGCATCTACCCCTTCTGGTGCTACCGCAGTGATGGCGGGACTAGCACAATTATCCGGTGCAAATAACGGTAAATTCAACCCCTTAACGGCAGCACGAGAAGCATTCATTAACCGCTGATGACGAGCGAAGATCGATTCTAAACCTTCGTCTTTCATCATCCGTAAAGTAGTGTGTAGGGCCACCATCAAATTCACAGGTGGTGTAAAGGGAGTAGTGTTTTTCGCTGTTGATTTGCGATATTTACCTAAATCTAGGTAATATTTGGGCAATGAGGCTGTTTTATAAGCTTCCCATGCTTTGGGGCTAACAGCGACAAATCCCAGTCCTGGGGGAATCATGTAGCCTTTTTGCGAACCGGAAGCAAGCACATCTATACCCCATGCATCCATTGGGATATTGACAGCGCCTAAGCTTGTCACCGCATCAACAATCATTAATGCTTCGCCGTGTTCTTTGACGTGGCAATTAATCGTTTCTAGGTCATTCAATACACCCGTAGAGGTTTCGCTATGAGTGATGATGACGGCTTTGATTTGCTTTTCGGTATCAGATTGCAGTTTTTCGGCAAATTGTGCTGGATCGAGAGGCTGTCCCCACTCCGCTGTAATTTGTTCTACTTGGAGATTATAAGCGACGGCTACTTCTGCCCAGCGTTCGCCAAACTTACCATTAGTCCCTATCAGAACGCGATCGCCCGCACTGAGGAAGTTAATTATTCCCGCTTCCACAGCGCCAGTACCGCTAGCCGTCAGCATCAGTACGTCACTTTCTGTTTGGTGCAGCCATTTCAGGTTAGCTGTCACCTCTGCCATCAAATTGCTAAACTCACTGGTGCGGTGTCCGATTGGATGCTTGGCTAAGGCTAGTAAAGCTGCTTCCGGTACTGGTGTGGGGCCAGGAATCATCAGCATCAACTTGTCTTGCATAAATCTATCCTACTGTCAATTAGGGGTGAAGAGTCAACTCCAATTCGCAATTCGCAAGTCGCAATAAACGCGTTCGCTACACTTCGTCAACGTAATTTTCTTCCCCACAACTTACGTTGGGGGCTTGAATATTGATGAAACGCAATTTGTTTTTTTCCATAATTGAAATTAGGGAGCCAGTCGCACAGTTCGGGTTTCCTGAAGGAAGCTTTCCTGGCGTGGCTTGTATCCCAAATGAATCAATTTTCAATTACGTCCGCAATTGCGAATTACGAACTGCGAATTGCGAATTGTTCGGTCAGGGGCTGAACCAGGATTTGTGTAAATTCTCTATTTTAGCACTATTACAACAATCGTTCTCTAGAATGATGACACTAATGCCAAGTGTAGAAAAATTTCTCCCTCAAATTTAACTCGTAGTAGGTTATACCCTTGAGGATTTTTTTTAGAAGTTCGATGCCCAAATTTAATTTCTCGCTTGCTGATTCAACCACAAAAGTATCTGTATTTGATTCATTACCTGTCAAAATCGCTTGTACAAACGTACAGACGCACAAGCTTTGTACCCCTACTAATGACACGACGGGACGAATTTCCGGGTGAGTAAATAGAAAGGTCATTGCTCTTCGGTTGCTTTCGGGAAGAAAACAGCTTAAAATTGGCAGGTTTCTAATCCAACTTGCTAACGTTTAGAGTCGCGGCTGACTCAAACGAATGATGATTGAGCGACCAGCGAAATTCATACTCTAGCTGCGTTTGCTGACAAGTTGCTTCGATCTGCTTCTGTTGAGCAGCAGCTTTACGCAGTGTCACGATCAATTGATTGATCTGCTCCCTCAGTGCTGGGTTTTGTCTTGCTGCTGAAACAGTTTGTCGCTCTAACAGTTGCAATATTGTTTCGTAATGAATTGGAGATGGTAGGGGGATTAGCTCCATCGATTTTAGATTTTAGATTTTAGATTTAGGAGCCACTACGCCCTTGGGGTTTCCCCGTGTTGAGCGTAAGTGGCGTGATTGTAAAAACGTTGTGTGCAACGTCTCTAGATTGCGATTAGATGGCGGGAAACAAAGATGCGATCGCTGTCTCCAGGTTTTGCTGTTTCACTAAAGACTCGCCAATTAGCACTGCTTGGACACCCGCTGATGCTACCAGTGCGATCGTCTCCCGATTGTGTAATCCTGACTCACTGACTACGAGGATATCCCGTTGTTGCAATTGACTTGCTCTTGCAGTTAACAGTTGGCACGTAGTTTGGAGATCGACGGAAAAATCTTCTAGATTGCGATTATTGATCCCTATTAAAGTTACGTCATCCAAGGCTAACACACGGTCGAGTTCTGCCAAGCTATGAACTTCAATCAAAGCTGCCATGTTCAGGAGTTTGGCGATTTTGATAAAGTATTGCAAGTTTGAATCTGAAAGAATTGCCGCAATCAGTAGTACAGCATCTGCACCCCGGAGGCGAGCTTGGTACATTTGGTAAGGATAGATAATAAAATCCTTACATAGCAGTGGCAAATCTACAGCAGCACGAACCTTTTCTAAGTTATTGAAACTGCCTTGAAAGAATTTTGCATCTGTCAGCACGGAAATACAGCTAGCACCACCTTGCTGGTAGGAAAGAGCGATCGCAACTGGATCGAAATCTTCCCGTAGAACTCCTTTACTAGGTGAAGCTTTTTTTACCTCAGCTATAAGGGCTGGTTTTGTCTTCCCTTGTCTTAAAGCAGTGACAAAATCGCGGGTTGGTGGTGCGCTAAGGACTTGTTTTTTTAACTCAGCTAAAGAAATTTTTGAGCGCTGTTGCTCGACTTCTGTTTCTTTGTGCCAAACAATTTCTTCTAAGATATTGCCAAAACTAGACTTGATAACCCTGCCGTCAATTCCAACTTTCATTTGTTCAGTTTATACTCAAACACGCTTACTGCTGGTTATTCTCTCTTAACACGGGGCTATTGTCCTATAGCGATCGCGATCAACATTTTTCACCGAAAGCGGCTCTTAGAGCAAAGATCCAACTCTAGCAGGAAGTAAAGCTGACTTTTCCCGTTAAGTCTCAAAAAGCTTGTTGAGAAAGGATTGTGGATAAAGCACAGCATATACGGTACAGTAATTGCAATTCGGTGCTAAAGGTGACAAGCAATGTTGGACTGGTGGGAGAAAAATTTTGCCACCTGTGAACTGGGCGATCGCCGATTAAATGAGCGTGCAATGTCGATAGGTAAAGCTTTAAGTCAAGGATTTGGCAAAGCACTGTCAGAAATCTTTAACAACGGAACCGTACTCAAGAGAGCTTATGAGTTTTTGCCAACCCAAAAGTGGAATTTGCAAGCGTTATTAAACCACAGTGTCAAATAACAGCGGAAACTGTTGCAGAATATGATGTAGTGCTGTGTGTTGGAGACACGACTTTTCTTGATTATGGCAGTATTGTGACGAAAAAAGAAGGTTATGGCCCGATTGGTAAGGGAGGTAACGGTTTAATATTACACAGTGCTTTAGCTATAGAACAAGAGTTAGGTCAACCCTTCGGTCTGTTGTGGCAAAAACTTTGGAATCGAGAGCCAAAACAGAAACCACCACAAGATGAAACCCCAACACAAAAGAAAAAACGGCAAGCAGCAGCTCGTAAAAAAGCCCGAAACCGCCCTTTTGAGCAAAAAGAATCTTACAGGTGGGTAGAAGCACTCACCACTATAGAAAAACTTGTGAGTAAGCACACACGAGTAGTTCATGCTTTCGACCGAGAAG
>DATNQH010000346.1:0-25030 GCA_036704105.1 Leptolyngbyaceae cyanobacterium
CAGGAATATAGAACGCCTGAGTCAAGAAGACAATACCGCCAGGAATATGCAGATTTTCTTGATGCTTCAAAATACTATTCTGATGTTTTTCAAAGAATGATTGATAAAATACAAACTTTAGTGGATGATACAGCACCAGGAATTGAGCAAGTATTGGAACGAGGACATTTCTAGACTAAATTTTCACTATAATGCAAAGAGCAAACAAGAATAGCGATCGCCCCTCTTCTAATTAGAACACCGTTCCATCACTTTCTAGTTGAATTGGTGGTAATCCTGCTCTCAACTCGTTAGCGATTTTACGTCCGGCACTCCAAGTTCCTCCTTGCAGGATTTTAACTAAAGGTAGTTGTTCGGTGTTCATATTGAGTTTTTGGCGTACTGTCTCGGCAACTCGATCTAATAAAATCACGGTTAAAGCCCGCCACTCAACTATTACTTCTGAATCAGGCAAGTGAGGGTGTTGAAATATATCTGAATGTTTTGCTTGCAATAATCTTAAATCTATGCATAAACCACCGTTGCGATATTCTGGTAGTCCGGTAAGAGCATTTAATTCAGTAATTTTTAAACCCAGTTCTTGCAATGGTTCTAGTAAGGAGTAGGTAAGCCATTGGGAAAGTTTATGAAATGGGACTAATGAAGGATGAATTATGAATGATGAATTATGAATGGATGCGGCATCTTCAGTTTTGAATTTTTGAAGGGCGGGGTGATGCCAGACATCGCCGAGATTGGCTCCTGCTATTTCCACTCTTCCAGGCCAAATGTCCCCTAGTCCTTGTAGCACAGCAGATAATACTGTTTGGGCTGATAACTGTCCGTTGTCAGACTGTTCTAGTAAGTAATTAACCAAATTACCAGGACGGGGGTTATGATTTCCAAATATGTGCGGTTTTGAGAGTAACGTTTTTCCCAATTTTTGCAGCAATTCCACTCGCCCAGCTAAACCAATCAAAGGATTATCGGAGCTAACTTGAAAACTCGATGATAATGATGCCTCAGTTATTCCTTGCAATCCTTGGGCATCTGCTTGCAACAACCATTCTTCATTTGTAGATAAATAACCGTGACAAAATAGGCGAAAACTTGCCACCGCTAGCCCTTCAGAGCGCCCGAAAGCGCGATCGCTTTCCTGCTCATAATACTGCCAGCTATTCCCCGCACCCGCATCCAGCAATACGCTAATAATCGCCAAATCGAACTTTACCCGTGTCTTCTCAACAGCTGACACTCCCGCCAACATCTCATCCAATTCTGCCAGACGCGGCACACCCCCAGCCTCAAAATGTCGCCAGCGGCTGTGAAACGGAATCTCTAAATTTGGGTATTCCTCCCGCATCACCTCAATTACATAATCAGCCACCCGTTCCAACTGCGTCAAATCGCAACGAAAATGACTCAGCCTATCCTCACACCCCAACTTAAACAACACCCCACAGCGATCGCGTATCGCCCCAGCAGAAAGAAGATAAGCAATCTCTGAATGCTGAATGCTAAATGCTGAATGCTGAATGTTTTTAGAATTCATAATTTATCATTCATAATTCATAATTCTCTCCCCTTAACCTCAGCCAACCCCTCCATACCCAACACCTCACCCGGCGTATAATATCCCGCCGCCTTCTTCGCCTCAATTTCCACTCGTGCATCTGGTGGAATCAAATCCTCTGGAATTGGCACTCTTTCCACAATCTCAATTCCCGACTGCGTAATTGCCTCATACTTGAGATTACTCATCGATACCATGTGATCGATCCGAGTGATACCCAACCAATGCAACACATCCGGCATCAATTCTTGAAAGCGCATATCTTGCACCCCAGCCACGCATTCAGTCCGACTGAAGTAGGCATCAGCGCGATCACCTCCTTGTTGGCGCTTGCGGGCATTGTAAACTAGAAACTTCGTCACCTCTCCCAAAGCGCGCCCTTCTTTGCGGAAATAGATAATTATACCCGCACCACCAGATTGTGCTGTCTGCACGCACACTTCAATTCCATGCACAAGGTAAGGGCGACAGGTGCAAATATCGCTCCCGAATACATCCGAACCGTTGCATTCATCATGTACTCGCACTGCTAGGGGTTTATTAGGATCAGTAATTGCGGCTATATCGCCAAATATATAAACTGTAAGTCCTCCAATTGGCGGTAAGAATACCTCCAGATCCGATCGCGTCACCAGTTCTGGGAACATCCCCCCAGTCTGTTCAAACAAAGCACGTCGCAACTCTCCTTCAGAGATATTAAATCGCTTCGCAATTCCAGGCAAATACCAAACTGGCTCAATTGCGGCTTTAGTGACAACTAAATCGCCTCCTGGCTTGAGAATCTTACCATCAACTGCCAAACGACCTTTTTCCAGAGCCTCTTGCAGTTCCGGCATATTGATATGGGCTTTAGTAATAGCGATCGTCGGTCGAATATCATATCCCTGTTCGTAATAGGAAGTATACGCCTCACTCACCATCGCCCCAAACGGATCGAGGGAAACTATTTTTTCGGGTGCATACCAACTAGGGTATGGCCCGATTTGCTCGATGGGAGATGTGTTTGTTAGATCTGCTCTGCGATCGGCTTGCAAAGAACCGCTAGCCACTGCCAAAGCGCGGTAAACTGCATAACCGCCGGAATGAGTGCCAATAACGTTTCGATGGGCTGGATTTGTCAGCGTGGCAATAATCGGCCCGCGTAGACTAGGCTCTTTTTCTCCCCAGTGAATTGGAATTGGTTTGGGGCCGAAGCGACTGGGATGGGAAGTTAGAACAATGTGCTTAGGAGTAATTCGCTCTTGCATATATGCTGACTCGCGGATGTGTTTGATAATACTGCTGCGATCGCGGATACTATATAAATTCGGCTAGAGTAAGTTTAAATATTAACAACAAGATTCTTGCTCTTTTAGTAGCTAATCGTACCGATTTGAACTACTAAATAGCTACGCATAAACTAAGAAAGCTAATTTATCGCCCGCAAAAAGGTAGACAGCTTAAAAGCTAATTAATTTGATTAAATTCTCTCTGCTCTACAGAACTTACAAGTTCAGGGAAGAAAATCTCAAACCCAAGCTCAAACTCTTGATAATGAGCTTTCAATTCTTCAATGCTATTTACCAGTGACTCACCGCGTTTTAATCTACGTGCTATTCGCGCGATCGCTGCTTCAACTCCACTAATTTGTTGATATGAAGTCAACCAGTCTTGCTGAATCATAGTGGGAAGGATCTGTCGAAGCGTATCAGGTAATACATTCTGTTGCTGTAACAACAGAGTATAAACTTTTTGTGTAAAATATTGGAGTGGGATTGAACTATATTTCATCCAATGCTTAGCAAGAAAATGGTCGTAGAACACATCTATCAAAATGCCTGCATATCTTTTTCTTTCTGATGAAATGCTGCGTTTTGCCTCTCGGACAATACGATGAGTATCAGTATAAATATCTACTTTTCGATGAAGTTCAATTCCCTGTTGAATTGCAGTTGAGTACTGCTCTTTAGCCGCACCTTTGGCAAAATCACCTAGTAAATTACCTAAAATTGATTCTGGTCTATCTTCTGCTAAAAACAAGTGTGCTAGATAGTTCATTTGATATAATTTTATTAATTTTAAATTTAACAATAATTTTAAAATTAATTTAGAGAAAATATAACTATTGTTTAATTTATAATCAAAGGAGAAGCACGTAAGTTTAATCATCTCGAATTGCTACAAGTTAATTATTAACTACTAAACGCAACCAGCAGATAGCAACATACATTTATGAATGAATCACCTATTAATTCATTACTAGAAGACTTAAAAAATCCTGATGAAATGGTTCGCCAGCAGGCGACAGAGGAATTATGGCAGCGCTGGTTTTATCAAAAGGGCGTGTATGGTTGGGAATTATTGCAACGCTCTCAAGCTTTGCAAGTAGCGGGAAAGATCGCAGAAGCTGAAGCGTTACTAACAGAAATGATCGACGATCAGCCAGATTTTGTTGAAGCTTGGAATAGACGAGCGGTACTTTATTTCGTAACCAAAAAGTATCAAAAGTCTTTATATGACTGTCAGATAGTTGTCAAACTCAACCCTTTTCATTTTGGGGCGCTACATGGTATGGGTTTATGCTATGTAGCACTAGAGGAATATTCAGCTGCTATCGAAGCTTTCCGCAAAGCTTTAGAAATTCAGCCTTATGCCTTGGAAAATCAAAGGTTGATTTTGGAATGTATAGCGCAGTTAAGCTAAAGAAAGGGGCTATAGCAACCCTAAATAATTTGTGAATAATCTAATGTTATTCGTCCTTTGTTATTAGTCATTAGTCATTAGTCATTTGTTCATTAATCCAAAATCTAAAATCTAAAATCGCTGATGATTCACATTGACGGTTCCTATGGAGAGGGTGGCGGGCAGATTCTTCGTACTTCGCTGAGTCTAGCCGCTATCACTGGACAACCGTTACGCCTTAGAAACATTCGGGCGGGACGACAAAAGCCCGGATTAGCTGCGCAACACCTTACAGCAGTGCGGGCTGCTGCTACTATCTGTCAAGCTAAGGTGCGGGGTGATGCTTTAGGTTCGATGACCCTGGAGTTTATTCCTGGTGGTTCTGTGCAAGGTGGGGAATACACTTTTGATGTTACCGAAGCACGACAAGGTGGTTCGGCTGGTACAGTTTCTCTAGTTTTGCAGACTATCCTCCTACCTCTGGTGCTAGCGAATGGTGCATCAGCAGTGACGTTGCGTGGAGGTACTCATGTTTCCTTTAGCCCTCCGTTTACATATATTGAACAAATTTATCTGCCCATGTTGCAGGGGATGGGCGTGCAAGCCTCGTCGAAGTTGAATGCTTGGGGTTGGTATCCTCAAGGTGGGGGTGAGGTGGAACTGCAAGTGAGTGGTGGTAGCCAACTCAGTGGAATTGATTTGTTGGAACGCGGTGACTTGCTTCAGGTAAGAGGACTGGCTGTGGTGACGGAACTACCTTCTCACATTCCCCAGAGAATGGCTAGTCGTGCCGAGAATTTGTTGCATGAAGGTAATCTAAAAGCGACTGTGCAGCCTCTGCGGGCGCGGGGAATTGCGCCAGGTGCTGCGATCTTTCTCACTGCTGAGTATGAGCATAGTAGGGCTGGATTTGGTGCTTTAGGGCGCGTCGGGTTACCAGCTGAGAAAGTGGCTGAGATAGCTTGTGAGGAACTGTTGCAATTTCATCATACTGGCGCACCAGTAGATGTTCACCTGGCGGATCAGTTGTTATTGCCAGCTGCTTTGGCTTCAGAGAAAAGTCAATATCGGGTGGCTGAAATTAGCCAGCACTTGACAACAAATGCTTGGGTAATCGAACAGTTTGGGATAGCACAGGTGACTGTAGATAAAGAGGAAATGGTGGTTACAGTTGCACCTGTAAATCGGAGATGAATTTAAAGACTAAACACTGTTTTAAGTGTTTTGAGCATCTGTAAAAGTCCGTTTGCTTTCTATTGAAACCAACTTTACATCAAATTGCTAAGCGTATTTTTGGCTATTTATTTACATCTGTATAAATATTGAAAAAAAATGATAAAAGAGTGTTTTCATTTCAATATTTTTTCAACATTAACTACTAAAATATAAAACTGCATTAAGCAACTTCAATTTTGCATCTTTAACTGAGTAAAAGATATAAAATCATGTATTAATACGTAAGCTAATTAATCAGATACGTTAATAACGCACCCCACAGTTTTTATTTTCGGCTATTTGCAACACGGCATCTACCAGATGTCAAAGACAATTCAGCACATTAATCGGGTGGTTGGCTAATGACGCTGACGTTTTTATCCAATTCATCACCTTGGGAATAAATATAATCAATAGCATCTTTGTTATTGAGAACACTCGCCCGTAAAAACACCCCACTCCAACGGGCTACAGTTTCTACTGCTACATCTTGAGCGATCGCTCCCATATTAGCATCTGGTTTTGCACCATCAGGATTATTAGTATTAGTAATACCATAATGGTTGACACCGGAAACATTAATTAATATCTTAGGTGGACTCTGGATCTGCTCGTAGGTTTTTTCTGCTCTTTCAGGAAGCGCTATACTATCATTGTTTCCCTGAAACAATGCAATAGGAATTCCTGAATTATTGATGGGAACGAATTCCTGAGTGGTTGGATGCCGCAGATTTGCACCAAAAAATGCTCCTGCTACCAGTTCATCAGGTCGGCTGTAGCCGTGATCGCATAAAATAGGTAGGCAGAGGTTAGCGATCACAGATAGCCCCACAGCACCGCCCCAAGAGTGACCGAGTAAGGCTAGTTTTTGTGTATTCACAATTCCAGCAATAGGTGAAGCAGGATTGGAGTTTTCTGCTTTTATTTGTGCTTGCACAGCTTCGATTTGCGAAGTTTCAGACAAAAGTCCGGTCAAATTCAACTCTGGCACTGACTTTTCGTGGTTGGGTATAACCACTATAAATCCGTAACTCGCTACTATGCTAGCGAATTTTGAGTAATTTGATTTATCTACATTTGCACCTTGCAACAAAAGCGTAATTGGAAACGAGTAAGCATCTGTGTGACTATTTAAATCGGTTGGTTTAGGAAAGTAAATATCGGCTGAGTCATTGTTAGCTGAAATTGTCGTGGTGTAGCTATCTACATTATCAAATAAAGGCGCATCGCTATGAGCTACTGTGATTTTATCCATACTACAAATCATCAATACAGCAGTAGTAGAAGCCACTGAAGTCTAATCTTGCCACAAAGCAATTCCACCCAATAAACCACTCAGATTTGGGATAATTTTGACGTTTGAAGGTAAATCCAGAGTGACTTTTTTTGCTTCACCACCGCCAATGTAAAGGCGATCGCAATTAAATAGGTGTTGTATAGAAGCGATCGCTTTTTCTAGCCGCAAATTCCATTTCTTACTACCAACCTCATCCAAAGCCCGCCGCCCCAGTTGTTCTTCGTAAGTTTCTCCTTTACGAAACGGATGATGCCCTAATTCTAAATTCGGCACTAGTTTACCTTCTAAAAATAGGGCAGAACCAAAGCCTGTACCCAGAGTAATTACTAATTCCACTCCTTTTCCAGAAGTGGCTCCCAACCCTTGCATATCTGCATCGTTGGCTACCCGTACTGGCTTAGCTAAACTCTGCACCAGCGCAGATCCCAAATCAAACCCAATCCACTCTGGATCTAAGTTTACCGCCGTTTCAGTTATGCCGCGACGTACTACACCAGGAAATCCGACTGAAACCCGATCAAACTCACCTTGAGCAGCAGCTAAACTGGAAATCGCATTGATTACTGGCTGGGTAAGTGCAGGTTGTGGTGTCTCAACACGCGATCGCTCAGTTTGAGGATTACCACTGGTGTCTAACACTATAGCCTTAATACCACTACCACCAATGTCAACAGCTAGGGTGCGAAGATCTTTATTTGATTGCATCAGATTTATCCTCATCACTATTCACTACCGCTTGCTCAAACTTAATTATGCTTTGGCAAGCATAATTAATATTCAGTTGTTGTACAAATACCCTATCCATGCAGGAGATCCACAAACTAGTTTAATGCCGTCAATTCTGCCAGAACAGTTGAAAATGAAGGCAGATGTTGCAGAGTATCCCAATGAGTAGGATAATTATATTATCTATGGAAAGCAAGTTGCCCTTTGCTTAGACAATACAGAGCTTAAATAAAACAAGTGTATTGAGTTTGACAGTAGCAACCAAAGAAAAAGGTTCGTGCATCCTTGAATTTGTCTTTGATGGTTGGGTACAAGTTATCAAAGATATATATACATTCCGTCAACCTAAAGCATGGTAAGCTGTAGCACATTTGATCGCCTTATCCACTAGCAAACCTAATCAACCCGCCCGTACTGTACGGGCGGCGCAACAGAAATATTTATTTTAGGCATAATAGAATCAGCCGAGCTATCTATACCATGCGCGGATTTTGAAATGTTCATCCAGCCGGAGTTTTAGCGATTACATTTATAATAGCCATAAAACCAAATGGTCTGGTTGAGGACAAAATAATTTTTAAAATAAATTAAGAGATAGGATCATGATTTCTGATACCAAAAACATCAGCCGAACATATTATCAAGAAGAAATTCAGCAAATTCTCCAGATAGCGATCGCGCGTCAAGCCTATCAAGGAGAATTTACCCACGAACAACTTTTAGAAATCGCTGCTGAATTAGAAATTTCTCCTCAATGTCTGCAAGCAGCAGAAAAAGAATGGCTGATACAGCAAAGTGACAATCAAAAGCAGCAAGAATTTAATAAATTCAGACGCGGGAAATTACAAAAACGCATGGGGAAATATGCAATTAGTAATTCTTTTCTGTTACTGCTAGATCTCGTTAGTGGTGGTGGGATTTCTTGGTCGCTATACATATTGTTGTTTTGGGGCTTATTCCTTGGCCTTGACGTTTGGAACAATTTTTCATCTCAAGGCGATGATTATGAAAAAGCTTTCCAAAAATGGCAGCGCCAGCATCAGATTAAACAGTCAATTAATACTTTTTTAGATAAGCTTCTCAAAGCTTAATTTATGTATTTGTCGGATGGGCTGGCGCTGTGGTATTCCACCAAGAGCGGAGAAATTGCCCACCTTAAAATAATTGTGTCTGAATTATAGCGCTTGGCTAGAAAGATGAAAATCTTTGAAACAAGGAAAAGTTATGAATACCACCATTAAAAAACTGAGCTTTATTGAGTTTCTCGAACAGTACCCAGACGGTAAAGGCATTTATGAGTTAGTAAATGGGGAAATTGTACAAGTGGAGCCAACCAGAGCGCATAAAAATGTAGCACGATTTTTACTTTTTACCTTCAACGACGAAATTAGGAGAAAAGGACTTGACTATATAGTCGATCAAACCATAGTCATTAGAACTGTCACGGCTAATGGGCAAGAACAAGGTAGAAATCCAGATGTCAGCATGGTTAGTGAATCACTATGGAATTCAAATGTGTTAGCGTATGCAGCGTTAACTGAACCTATCCAACTGGCTGTAGAGGTTGTATCAACTAACTGGGAAGATGATTATGTTGATAAACTGGATGAGTATCAGAGACTAGGTATTGCTGAGTATTGGATTGTTGATTATTTAGCGATCGCTTCACGCTCTATTTTGGGAAACCCTAAATTACCCGCAGTATTTGTATATCAGCTAGTTGATGGTAAATATCAAGCCTCCAGCTTCAAAAATTCAGAGCGTATTATCTCCCCTACTTTTCCTGAGTTACAACTGACGGTAGGGCAAATTTTGTCTGCGAGTCAAATCAGAAAATTATAAAAGCGATCGCTTCCCATATCCGCCTCACAAACAGCGAAATACTAAAATTAAGTTCAGATTAAATTAAAACTTTACTTTTTATCTTTTGAAATTAAAATAAAATGAATAAAACTGCAAACTGATAACTGTATGCGTTTATCTCAAGGGCAGCTAAACTTATTAGAACGTTGTCCGCGTCAGTTTCAACACATTTATTTAGATCAACTCGGTTCCCCTGCTAACCCAGAACAAAAGGAACGCCAAACTTGGGGAAGTCGCTTTCACTTGCTAATGCAGCAGCGAGAACTAGGGTTGCCAATTGAGTCTCTTGTACAAGAAGATCCCCAACTACAATGCTGGATGACAGCGTTTGCTAGTGCAGCACCTGAAATTTTAACACCCGATACAAATAATCAATTCCGCGAAAGCGAACATTGTCGTACTCTGCAAGTTCAAAATTATTTGCTAACTGTTGTCTACGACTTATTGATTGCAAACGATTGCACCGCTCAAATTCTCGACTGGAAAACTTACCCCAAGCCGCAAAACAAACGCAAGTTAGAACAAAACTGGCAGACGCGCCTCTATTTATACGTTTTGGCTGAAACAAGCGACTATCTACCCGAACAAATTTCAATGACTTATTGGTTTGTCCAATCTGAGGATAAACCGCAAAACATCAAATTTACCTACAGCTACACCCAGCACGAAAAAACGGCACAGAAACTAAATCACTTGTTAAATAAGTTAACTTATTGGCTGCAACTTTATCAACAGGGAGAACTATTCCCTCAAGTAGCAGAAGAAAGCAAACATTGTGAATTTTGTCAATATGTGACGCGGTGCGATCGCGATCGCTACGATGGAGAAGAAGCCTTGAGCTTGAAGGAGCGCGCAGAGGCAGGAAGCTCTGGTGATTTGAGTCAATGGCTGGAAAATCTAGACAACATTCAGGAAGTGTCCTTGTGAAGGACATCAAACCTAAATTTTTATGCCTTACCACGATAAAAATGATACTGCCTTAAACACATACTCCTCAGTATATGTGCGAGAGTTGGAAATTGACGATCTTGCCCCTGTTTTTCACTTAGGAGAAGAGCTTTTTACTAGTAATTCCTATCCTTACTTATACAGAACTTGGGATCAATGGGAGGTGATTGGACTTTATAACACCGATCCCGAATACTGTCTGGTGGCAGAAATTCAAGGACAGATTGCTGGGTTTATATTGGGAACAGTAATCAGCAAAGCAACTTGGACGTATGGCTATATATTATGGCTGGGAGTCAGCCCACATTTTCAGCGTCGGGGTATAGGAGATGCACTAGTTGACAAGCTGATCGAACGCATGGTTGAAGATGGCGCAAGGTTTATGTTAGTCGATACCGATCCGGCTAATATTCCAGCAGTAAACTTTTTTAACCGTAAAGGTTTTGGCAACAGCCGCGAACACATTTTCTTGTCGATGAATTTAGGCAAGCACGAATATTATGGCAGACTGATTGCTTACGAGCGTCAAAAAGCTGAAAGAGCTGGTTACAAGCGATCGCGCCCTGCTATCCAATCGCGTAAGCCAGAAGCAATTGCTGGTGAAGTCGCCCTTAATTCCCTTACAAATGAATCACCAACTTCTAATGAAGAAGCATCAATTTAAATGATGCTTGAGCAACAGCAATGAATTGTTCTATTTGATATTGCTGCATATAGGAATGCGCTCCCATTGTTCGGGAAATTGAGGCGATCGCATTTAGTCCATTATTAATTATATTTCACAACTGGCTATATTTGTCAACTACCAAGAGGAGCAATTAGCCAGTACTTTTTATGCCGGAAATACATCTGTTGTCAGATGTATTGCTGCCTTTGTGCGCTTGTAGCCATTTAAAAAGTATCGGCACGAGCAACAGCAGATTTCATTTTTGAGTTGCAACGCATCTAGCTTAGAAACGCACATAGCTAAGCCATGAGAGAAATTGCTTTTGTGGCGATCAAATAGTAAATTTGTTTTAGCAAGAATAAAAATTACCTAACTCTAACTAGATCAATTTATGACGAAAGGAAGATGTATTCCTCTAAACACCTTTTGAATAGATTTTACTGCCATAAAAGCCACAAATTATGATCCTGATGTTCGCTTGTAACAAAATCGAAAGAATTGACAACATCATCTAAAATTTGTTCATTTTAAATGCCAAGCTCTTCTTATAAGATTTGATTAAAGTCCTCTCTCCATTGGTAATCTAGCTGAAGTTTGTGTTATTTCAAGCCGCAAATTTTAGAATGTTTTTGCTGAGATAAAACATGATTTTCATGAGTTTTAAGTTGATTTAGAGTACCTCAAAACAACTATTGATTTAATAAATCTTTTTAAAAAGAGGAACAGCAAAAATCTACTTTTTTCTTCGTTTTTGATGTTTCTCTATCAACTGATATTTCTGGACTCCCAATAGGAGAATTAATTCTGATGGCAACTGTTGAAACTGGCAATCAAAATAGTGGTTCGCAAGGTAGTAGCAACAATGTGACAGGTAGTGGCAATTGGAACTTCACTGATGGTCAGTGGCAATCCAGTGAAGGCGCTACTTTAACTGATACAGCCAATTCCTTTGCTAGTGGTGGCGGTGCTGGTGGCGGTGATAACGCTTCTGGTGGTGCGAGTGCCTTCGGTGCTGGCGGTGGCAATCCCCTCGCGGGTGGTGGCAACACTTCCAATAGCAGTGGTGAATCCAACTACACTCGCCCAGCCGACGAAGGCGGTTTAGCAGATGGTAACAACCCCTTCAATCAATTGATCGGAGTCCTTGGCAGTGATAGCTCTTCCAGTAGTGATGGCAACCCCTTAGCTGGTGGTAGCAATTCTGCCAGTGGTGGCAGTGCCTCCAGTGAAGGCAGCAATTCTGCCAGTGCTAGTAACTTGCCCGGTAACTTGCCGTTTGGTGATAATCCGCCAGGTGCTGGTAACAGCCCTTTGACGGATGGCACTGTACCGCTTGATGATAACTCCTCTTTCGATGGTAAACCCGTACCTAATGAAAATAGCGACTGGATATCTAGCCTGAATGCAGTAAGTTCTGATACCAATGCTACTGGTAATACAGGCAATGGTAACGGTAACTGGAACTTAGGTAGTGATAACACAACCAACGGTAACGGTAACTGGAACTTGGCCAGTGGCAACACAACCGAAGGTAACGGTAACTGGAATTACACTGATGGCAACTCTACCAGTGGTAATGGTAACTGGGGCTTTGGAACTGACAACTCTACCAGCGGTAACGGTAACTGGAACGTAGGTAGTGATAACAGCACTGTTGGTAATGCCAATATATCGACTGGTAGCGATAGCCAAATCCTTGGTAGTGGTAACACCTCTAGTGCTGATGGTAGCAATATTACTGGTAATCGGATTGATAGTAGCCAAGTTAGCAACGGTGCGGGTAACTCGATTGTTGGTAACGAAGGTTGGGCTTTTGCTGTAACTGGTAGCAGTAACACTGGTGCTGACAGCTTGCTAAATGGTGGTGCAAACAATACAACCTCAGATAGCAACGCTAGCACGACATCTAACCAGATCGATTTCCTCAGTCAAGGAGTTGGCCCTGCAATCGACACTAACGTGGGAAATTTATTAAACAGCCCTGACTTGATTGCAGCCGCTACGTCAAATTCAACCTATACCAACCCCCAAGGTTACGATTTCACTGGCGTAGTAGCTTAAAACGTCAGTGATTAAGTTCCTGCTGATTGAGAGCTTAATTATTCAGCATTCACGCTTTTAAGTATCTCGATGGGAAATAACAGTCAACTCCTTTATGGATTATTCATGGGTCGTAAACTCACTCGTGATGCAGCACTCGCGCTTTAAGCGTGAGTGCCAAGGTTGGCTGTCTTTTATCTCCACATTTAATACGAGGTTGCATTCACAAATGTAATTTACTACAACGTCGGGGTCTTGACTGCTAACAGTTGGTTGTCATTGTTCAATCAACAATACCAAATTCAAAGCTTGTTACCTGTTTATGTGCAACTTGGTATCGCTAGTCTTTGAGGCAAACATTTGTTGAGCATTACTCAGCTGAAGTTCTTTCTAACTTAAAAGGTGAACAGATGGATACGACTACCGCAACAGGTGTAGCCAATAGCGTTTTCGATATAATTCGAGGACTCTTTAATAACGGGCAAGCCGAAGCTTTGGCTAATTCAACAAGCCAAAACACCACTACGTCCGACTCTTCAAGTAGTGGAACCCCAGGAACCGCCGAAAACGCTTGGGATCAAATCCAACAATCCTTTGCGACTGCACAAGCGCAAGCTTTGGCTAATTTAAGCGGTTCAGAGGGGAATACATCTACCTCTTCCACTGCGACGACATCGGACTCGACTACGACGGCATCACAGTCACAAGCTGCGACGACATCGGACTCGACTGCGACGGCATCACAGTCACAAGCTGCGACGACATCCGACTCCTCGAATATTCCAGCATCACAGTCACAAGCTATTGAGATAGGACAAAGCCAAGTTACTGCTAATTTAGCAAGTGACTCCCTAACTAACCCAGGTTCGGGTAACAGCAGCACCTCTAGTGATGCTTTTAACGTCCAGTTTGTACCTGGTGAATCGGGTTCGGGAACAATTGGTCAAATTAGTGGCTCCTTCGCCGACGGACAACCAGCTTTTTCATTAACCCTTGGTGCTAGTGGCCCTGTCAATTCGTCTGGCGATGGACAAGATGCTAGTGGAAACACATTATCATCGATCGCTGCACAAGGAGATATTGCCAATTATGTTGCCTCGATGTTTGGAGTTACTCCTACAGCGTAGTCTGGCATAAAACCCAAAATCTAGTCCTGATACCAAGTTGCATTTTCTTGTTAACCCTTAACGGTTAACTCTCAACAATCAATCATCCCACGAGTAGATTAAATTTGTGAACGCAACCTCGTATGAGTTGTTCGGGTTGAGACATAAAACCACTCATCACAACACCTCAAGGTAACAAGCAAAGCTTGAGTTACGACTAATCAGGCGGTAAGTACTTCATGACTTACCGCTTTTTTCTTTTTTTGCTACAAAATTTTTGTTCTTAAATGGTAGCTACAAGGCACAATAGCGAAAAAGAGATGACGTTAACACTATTTGATTTTATGGCTGCTACAAATGGAATTACCAAAACTAACTACTAACGAGCAATCTAAAATCTAAAATCTAAAATCTAAAATGGTATGCCAGAACAACCACAACAATGGATTCTCGCCCCAGTAGTGCAGCCACCAGAGTGGTTTGTGCCAGCTGTGAGAAACTATCTTCCAGATGTAGAAGGAAATTATGCTGCTTTGCTATTATGGCAGCGGGGAATTCAAGACATACAACAACTGGCAGGATTTGTCAACCCCAAACTTTATCAACCAGCCAGTCCGTTTGAATTTGGGCAAGAAATGCATCTGGCAGTGGAGAGATTGCAACTAGCGCGCGATCGCGGGGAGAAAATCGTTATCTGGGGTGACTTTGATGCTGATGGCATTACATCCACTGCTGTGTTATGGGATGGTTTAGGACAATTTTTCCCCCCAAATACTCATTCCTACTACATCCCCAATCGACTCACACAATCGCACGGGCTTAACTGTGAGGGAATCGATCGCCTTGCCCGTTCTGGCTGCAAACTGATTGTTACTTGCGACACTGGCAGCACAAACCTAGATGAAATTAACTATGCCAACTCTCTGGGGATAGATGTAATTGTCACCGATCACCATACCCTACCCGCCTCGCGTCCACCAGTCGTAGCTATTATCAATCCCCGCTATTTACCTCCAGAACATCAATTATTTCACCTTTCCGGCGTAGCTGTAGCTTATAAACTGGTGGAAGCCTTATATCAAACTTTGCCAGATGTACCGCAACAGCCGCTTGAGAATTTATTAGATTTAGTTGCGATCGGTTTAATTGCCGATTTGGTGCAACTGAGCGGAGATTGTCGCTATTTAGCTCAAGTCGGGATTGAGCAGCTGCAACAAGATTTTAAACAACCAGCAAGTCAAAGGCGACGGCCTGGGGTAGGACATCTGCTAGAACTGTGCCAAAAAAGTGGCGATCGCCCCACAGATATTTCCTTTGGTCTTGGCCCCCGGATCAATGCAGTCAGCCGCATTCAAGGCGATGCTAGCTTCTGCGTAGAGCTGCTCACCAGCCGAGATCCAGCACGAGTGAAACAACTTGCTCAAGATACCGAACTTGCAAACACCCGTCGTAAGTCCTTACAAAAAGAAGTACAAAAGCAAGTAGCTCATAAGCTATCCCAGATGGACTTATCAACCACCAGTGTAATTGTCATCGAAGATCCGCAATGGCAAGCAGGTGTTTTAGGTTTAGTAGCTGGACAAGTCGCCCAGGAAACTGGTCGTCCTACTATTCTTTTGAGTACAGAGACGATGGAAGAAGGACAAGGGGACAAGGGGACAAGGGGACAAGGGGACAAGAGGGGAATTGATGAAAATTCCCCCCCTCTCCTTGTCTCTCCCTCTCCCCCTCCTCTTCTGGCTCGTGGTTCTGCCCGTTCTGTGAATAAAATTGACCTTTACCAGTTGGTCAAAGACCAAGCACATTTATTACATCGCTTTGGCGGACATCCCTTTGCGGCTGGCTTGAGCTTACCCGTTGAAAATATTCCTTTGTTCGCAGAAGCGATTAACCAACGACTAAAACAGCAGGGTAGTGGATTAACTACATCGCAAATACAAGCTGATTTAGTGGTGACGGTGGCTGACTTGGGTAAAGATTTGTTTCGAGAACTGAAACTATTGGAACCTTGCGGGATGGGCAACCCCGTACCAAAACTAATAATACAAAATTGCTGGTTTGAAAATGCATGGCATCGCAACGAGCAAGATTGGCGAGGCAATAAGGTGCAGTACATCAAAACAGAGTTTATTATCCGAGATGAATCTACCACTAGCCGCTTTCCTGGTGTGTGGTGGGGACATTACAAAGAGGAATTACCAACGGGAAGATGTGATTGCGTCGCCGAACTCGATTACAACACATTCAAGAAGCGCTACGAAATTAGGTTAATTGCTGTCAAAAATATTTCTGATTTATCACACCTAACTTCCCTAACAGGAAAAGCGGAGTTATCACCCTTCACGCCGCAAATTCTCGACTGGCGCACAACACTCATTCAGGGGAATCTTGACCGAAATCTCAATGGTAAAATAGATCGACTTGAAAAAACTGCCCCAGCGGAATCAGGAATTTTGATTGTGCAAGAATCTCCTATTAGTTGGGATGATTTACGCGCTTGGTTGAGACGATCACTGTTTGAAAAAAAACAGTTGGCGATCGCCTGGGATGCACCATCAAAAGTCCCACCCACCTTTTTATGGCAACAACTAGTCGGGATTGCTAAATATCTCAGTCGCACTGGGCAAACTGTCACTCGCGTACAACTTTGTCGCAAACTGGGAATTAGCGATCAACTGCTACCACTTGGGTTTGAAGCCCTTTCTTGTTTAGGTTTTTGTGTTAGTTTACAAGAGCGATATTTTAGCATTAGCTTAACACCAGTAAAATCCACAGTTTCAGATGTTACTTGTATACAAGCTATAGAAAAATTTCTAGACGGGGTGCGAGAAGAACAATTCAAACGACAATATTTTTATGAAGTTTCTTTAACTACAATTGAAGCGATCGCTTCTCAAACATTAAACAATTAATATTGCGATTCTCATCCGAGTGAGATACAGATTTACCCCTCCCCCTGCCCCTCCCCGACGCGGAGAGGGGAGCCTTGCTCTAGTGCCCCCTTTTCTAGCAGGGAAGGGGGCAAGGGGGTTAGGTCTAGGTCTACCATCCCTAAGTGAGAACCGCTATATTTTCAATTCAAATTGACACCAAAAAAATTAGATTTGACAAGTTTAAACGTACCAACGTTCAAACATTCAAACATTCAAATTTCGATGCCAACAGGACAATAGGTAAACTGTCACAAAGTTAGTGTTACAAAATTGATCCAGTTAAGTAAGGTAAAAATAATTCAATTCAGGGAAAACACGGAATTTTAATTATCCTGCTGCCATTAATCAGTTTGGGAGTGTATATTCAAGAAAAAGTTTTCACTTGGCGCAAATATAAAATGGGCCTGAGTGAACTAGCTGTGAGAATGCCAACCAACGAGCGCCAATTTCAATGCTGCAATATTTAAAACGCTTATCGTCGCTTCAATTTGCCTTATTCGGTGGAGCGATCGCCACAACTGCTACTTTTTCTCTCTTGAGTCCCATTTGGTGTAGCTCTGTCCGCGCTGCACTCCAAAATAGCCCAAAAGCTATAGTTGACGAAGTTTGGCAACACGTTGCCAGAGAATATGTTGATGGTACATTTAATCAAACTGACTGGCAAGCAACTAGAAGCGAACTTTTAAATAAAAACTATACATCCTCCGAACAAGCTTATGCCTCTGTCCGCGTAGCTTTAGCAAGGCTGAACGATCCTTATACTCGCTTTCTCGATCCCAAACAGTTTGAAGTCCTCACCAGCCAAACATCTGGGGAAGTATCTGGGGTGGGAATTCGGATGGAATTGAATGAAAAAACTAAGCTTTTGACAGTAGTGGAAGCAATCCAAAATTCACCTGCTTTGAAGGCTGGTTTGAAAGCAGGAGATCAAATTCTGGCGATCAATGGTAAACCTACCAAAGGCATGGATGTCGAGGATGCCTCCAAACTAATTCGCGGCAAGGCCGGTACGCCTGTTACGCTCAAGATTGGCAGACAAGGGCAAAATGCAACTGACTTGAAGCTCACACGCGCCAATATCGAGCTGCCAACGGTTCGTCATACACTCAAGCAGGAAGGCAACAAGCGCGTAGGATATATCAGCTTACGCGAGTTTAGCGCCCACGCCCCAGAACAAATGCAGCGGGCAATTAACGATCTCCGTCGTCAACAAGTTAATGCCTTTGTTTTGGATTTGCGAGGTAATCCAGGCGGTTTATTAACTTCAGGCATTGATGTTGCCCGGATGTGGTTGGACAATGGTGCGATTGTCAAGACAGTGGATAGGCAAGGCGCAAGCGAAGAAATCAAAGCCAATAAAACAGCCCTAACTCAACTGCCCTTGGTAGTATTAGTAGACGGTAACTCTGCCAGTGCTAGTGAAATTGTCGCTGGGGCATTGCAGGATAATCAACGAGCGGTGGTAGTTGGTAGTCAAAGTTTTGGCAAAGCTTTAGTTCAGTCAGTGCATTCTCTCTCGGATGGTTCTGGATTAGCGGTGACAGTTGCTCATTACTACACCCCCAAAGGAACAGATATTAGCCACAAGGGTATTACACCTAACGTCAAAATAGATTTGAGCGATGCTCAGAAGCTGAAGCTAGCATCAAATCCCACACTGATTGGCACCCAAAACGATCCGCAGTATGCTAGGGCGATCGCACTCATAGCTAACAACTCCTTCGCCCAGTATGAAAAAAATCCAGTGTCAAAGTCAGCTACCGTGCAATGAATCAGACAAGGGGACAAGGGGACAAGGGGACAATGGCAATTCAAAATTTTATCTGACTTACCACTCGCCTCTTACATCGATCCTCTTACCACTCGCCACTCGCCCCTCGTTTGGTCAAACATTCGCTAAATTGAAATAGATAGCCTTAAATTGAAACTAAAACTGGAATGTCAGCACAACTTCTACTGGTAGATGATGAACCGGGATTACGTGAAGCCGTTAAAGATTATCTACAAGAGAGTGGTTTCAATGTTGAAGTTGCTAGTAACGCCCGTGAAGGTTGGGAGTTATTGCAGCAAACTAACCCGGATCTTTTGATTTCGGATGTGATGATGCCTCAAATCGATGGCTATCAGTTTCTTAAGCAGGTGCGGGAAGATCCCCGCTTTAAGCGGCTACCAGTGGTGTTTTTAACTGCTAAAGGTATGACAACAGATCGAATTCAAGGCTATCAAGCTGGCGCGGATGCTTATCTACCCAAGCCATTCGATCCAGATGAGTTAGTGGCAATTGTAGAAAACTTGTTGGAGCGTCGTGCAGCTTCAACTCAATCAACAGAAGACGGCGAAACTCCTGATATTGCTGAATTAGCAAATCAGATTGCCCAAATTAAGGCTATATTAACTCAGAGAAATGCGATCGCTCAAACTCCATCTCCGATCAAAATCGATTTAACACCACGAGAACAAAGTGTTTTAAATCTCGTTACCGAAGGGCTAATGAACAAGGAAATTGCCCGTCGCTTACAAACAAGCGTCCGCAACGTTGAAAAGTACGTCAGCCGCTTGTTCGGTAAAACTGGCACCAATAGCCGCACGGAATTAGTACGTTTCGCCCTCGAACACGGATTAGCGAAGTAGGATTCTTTGCGTGAGTTCTGAAAATGATGAATGCTAAAAACTTCATAATTCATCATTCATCATTCAAAATTTCTGCTTTGCTATTTTAAGATTTAAAATCTTGGTTTTTCGACTTTCCAGTGATGTAGGTGTGGCTGGAAAGATTTATGCCGCCGCGATTGGGCGGAGCATAAACCAGAAAAGCCCACTTTAAAATCTAAAAACTAAAGTGGTATGAGCAGGCGATCGCATTTAAACTTGCCGATTAAATAGCATTGAGCCAGCTTGATCGGTAGGCATCAGCAGTACCTCGCTAATATTGACATGAGGTGGTCGAGTGACGCAGAAAAAGATGACATCAGCCACATCAGTTGGTGTTAGGGGTGTGAGTCCTTGATAGACTTTTTTTGCCCGTTCTGTATCCCCGCGAAAGCGCACTTGACTAAATTCGGTTTCCACTAAACCAGGATCTACAGAACTGACGCGCACAGGCGTTCCCAACAAGTCCTGTTTCAAGCCTTCGGAAATAACTCTTACAGCCGCTTTGGTTGCACAATAGACATTACCATTAGGGTAGGTTTGATGACCAGCAGTTGAACCAAGATTCACGACATGACCTCGACCTCTGCTAATCATTCCTGGTACGATCGCGCGGGTAAGGTAGAGCAGCCCCTTGATATTAGTGTCGATCATTTCTTCCCAATCTTGAATGCTGCCCGCTTGAAGTTTCTCTAAGCCGCGACTTAGACCAGCATTATTAATCAGAACATCTATCGATGACCAATCAGCGCTAAGGTTTGAGATAGCTGATTCAACAGCGATCGCGTCGCGCACATCCAGAGATAATAAATGTGTGGAACTGGCAAATTCTTTCCCCAGTTCATCTGCCAGTTGTTCTAATCGATCTTGTCTTCTTGCTGTCAAAATCAGCTTAGCACCTGCTTGAGCAAATACCCGCGCTGTAGCCGAGCCAATGCCACTACTAGCCCCAGTAATTAAAACAATTCGATCTTGCAATGTCATCATAATAATTCAAATGATGAATTTTTCACTTTTACATTCATCATTGAGCCTTTCCAGCTTCACCCTTGTTCCGCTGAGCCGAAGGCTGCACCCTGTTGTTTTGGCTTTTAACTGTAGGCTTTCGAGCAGCTGAACGATTTTGTCCTTCTACATTGAGGCGCTGACTTACTAGTGTCATCCCATCACCCCGGATTAGAATAGCAGAAATCCATTGGTTACTAGGCTGATTTGGAGCGCGACCTACCTTAAACAGCCCTCCTGCGGTTAATAATTCCAAATCCACCCGTGAGGCGTTCAAATAATTTTCTGGTTTGATTGGTTCTTCAATTACTGCTCCCAGGAGATAATCATCGCCCACTGGTTCTTGGACAACGGCATCAAAGTTATATTGCTGGCCAGGCTTTACCTGTTCTGGTAGCTTGACGTTTACAGTTGGTGGCTTTTCACCAGCCTTAATTTGACTGCGTTCGGCTAAAATTTCCTGTTGGACGATTTTACCGCCTTCATAGCGCTGCCGTGACTCGATTGTGGCATCGAAAACGATATTCCTTGACTCTTGCGGCTGAGCGCCCGTGATCTTAGTAATTGTTTCTGCTACGATCGCATTACCTTGTGGTTTCCAAGATTGCACCAACGTTTGATATCTCAGCTGAGGATAAAGCTGCCATAGTTGAGTTAAAGCTTGTGCCATATTTTGGCGCGTCAAGCCATCGGAATGGGTGAAATTCGGGCTATAGAACTGTAAGACACCCTCGATGTTGCGCCCGTTGGCTGCGGCATCAATTTGTGATATCAAATTTGTTAGCTCTGGTGGCGCATTATTAACTGGAGGCTGTGGCGCAGTTGCTGGAGGTTGTGGTGTAGTTGCTGGAGGTTGTGGCGCAGTTGCTGGAGGTTGTGGCGTAGTTGCTGGAACCTGGGCAACAACACGCTGACCAAAACTTGTGCCTGAGAGCGTCAGCAAAAACAAAACCAGCCACAGCTTGGGTTGAAGCCGGATACCGGAAAACAACTCACAGAGGCCAGATATGTCAGTCAGAATGTTACGCATTGGTGATAGCCTGAATATTTGATTTACAGGGCAGCTATTTGCTTTATCTTAGGTTAACTTGTGTGCTGACTTGGTAGAGGCTCCGAATGGCAAACACACCGATTCGATTATTAATTGCTGCTAGTGGCACCGGGGGACATTTGTTTCCTGCGATCGCACTTTCCGAACAATTGCCAGATTATCAGATTGAGTGGCTAGGCGTTCCCAATCGATTGGAAACTCAGTTAGTACCATCTCAGTATCCGTTACATACTATCGATATTGAAGGCATTCAACAGCGCTTTGGATTCGGTACTCTGCGGATATTGGCTAAATTCAGCCGTTCAATTTTTCAGGTGCGCAGGTTACTCAAACAAGGGAAATTTCAGGGCGTGTTTACTACTGGCGGTTATATTGCAGCTCCGGCTGTAATTGCAGCGCGATCGCTTGGCTTACCTGTAATCTTACATGAAGCCAACGCCATTCCAGGGAAAGTAACTCGCGCTTTGAGTCCTTGGTGTAGTGCGGTTGCATTGGGATTTGAACCAACGGCTAAATATTTACCCCGCATCCGCACGATTTATACTAGCACTCCCGTCAGAGCGCAGTTTCGGCAAGCGATGAATAAATTACCGCCGTTGGATTTGCCAATTCCTGAAAACGTGCCCCTCATCCTCATAGTTGGCGGTAGCCAGGGAGCGGTTGCTGTGAATAAACTAGTGCGTCAGTCTGCTTCGGCTTGGTTTGATGCTGGAGCGAGTATAGTGCATCTGACGGGAAATAACGATCCTGATGTTGACAGTTTGAAGCATCCGCAGTATTTTGCACTGCCTTTTTATGATAATATGGCAAGATTGCTGCATCGTGCAGATTTAGCGATCGGTCGGGCTGGGGCTGGTACAGTGACAGAATTAGCGATAACGCGAACGCCAGCAATTTTTATTCCTTTGCCGACAGCAGCAGAAGACCATCAATTCTACAATGCCCAAATTTTAGCAGAAGTGGGTGCGGCACTGGTGTTTCGGCAAGGGGAACTGACACCGCAGATATTGGAAACTCAGGTGTTGAATTTGTTGCAACAACCCGAACAGTTGAAACAGATGGGAGAAAAAGCAGGTGCGATCGCACTTCCCGACAGTGCGGTCATATTAGCGCAATTGGTGCGCGAGTTGGTGGAGAGATAGAAACGATCTAAGCCCATGCGATCGCAACTTTATTCTATGATTCTTGCTCTTTTGGCTGAATCTTACCAACTACCCCATACATAACTAGAGCAAACGCATCTAAATAATCGCTATTGATGACGACTCGCGTCTTCTTGTCGGACAAAATATACCTAGCCAAGGATGCGATCTCACTCCCGATCAAGTTTCTTCAGTACGAAACCGTGCTGAATCTCGATCCGGGTTGGAGTTATCTTGAATCAAGGTCAGCAATTAGGCTAAGACAACATTGCACTTTCCTTGTTGCTGTTTTTCAACTAACTGCATCATAAAACTTCCCAATCTCTTGGTTAAAGAGCTTAATCATCTGATGAACAAGAGAATTGCATTTGTCTGCGCGCAAAACGGCAAGCGAATGTTGTCTGCTTTCTTTGGCAACGCTCTTTGTATTTGGAGGAAGTATTTTCAGGCAATGTATCATTCTTCTTTGCTGCTCAACGGTCTGCAAGTGTTAGTTGTTGATAGTGACCCTGATTCTAGAGATCTGCTGACAACACTGTTTGAAATGTATGGCATCGAGACGCTTACCGCAACAACGGCTGCTGAGGCTCTAGAAATTCTCAAACAAGTTAAACCAGATCTGCTGATCAGCGAAATTGGCTTGCCCAAAGAAGATGGCTACTCACTAATGCGCAAGGTGAAAGCCCTTGAGAAGGCGCGACAAATTCAGATTCGGGCGATCGCTCTGACAGTGTACGCCAGGAAGGAAGATTGCGTTCAGGCTCTATCGGTTGGCTATGCTAAGCACTTATCCAAACCTTTCGATATCAACGAGTTAATTTCAATGGTTGCAAGCCTAACAGGGCAAGTTCAATTGATACCAGCAACATGAATGCGGCTGCCTTTATACATCCTCTTCACCAAGCTGGACTACTACCAATTTCTCACTTATTTAAGGAGTTCTAACACTTTCTTCGGGGTAGGCTTTAAGTCAGGATCTATAAAATTCCTGAGAATATATTCGCATGAGTGCTAAAAACCACCTACTTGCCGCCTTGCCCCGTGAGGTATACGAGAAAATCGCCCCCAACTTGAAGCACGTCTCTCTAGAACGGGGCAAGATACTCCACCATCCAGGCGAGGTGATCCTGGATCTCTATTTTCCGATTGATTGCGCTATCTCGATCACCATCACGATGAGCGACGGTAGCACTACTGAGACAGGTATAATCGGCAACCGTGAAGTAGTCGGTGTCAATGCCTTCATGGGTGGAAGAGAAACCACGCAAACCGAATACATCGTACAGATCGCAGGCAGCGCGATGAAGATAGATGCGCAGACGCTGCGGGATGAGTTTGATCGCAATAAGAAGTTGCGTGATGTGCTGCTGCCCTACACGCAAGCACTGATCGCCCAGATCTCACAGACCACTGCTTGCAACCGCCTTCATGCCCTGGAGCAGCGCTTTGCGCGTTGGCTACTTGAGGCACAATCCCGCGTTGAAAATGACGAGCTAAAGCTGACCCAGGAGTTCCCCCGTCATATGCTGGGAGTGCGCCGCGCGGGTGTCACCGGGGCTGCCCAAAAGCTTCAGGAGAGCCGTATTATCCGCTACAGCCGAGGTCACATCGATATCCTTGACCAAAGAGGGCTGGAGGCGGCTTCATGCGAATGCTTCAGAACCGTCAAAGACGAATACGATCGCTTGCTTGGATTAAGGCAGAGAGTACCATGATATCTTTCTCACATAGCTGCCTAGGGCAGAAAGCTTTAACCCAAACTGAGCCAACCTATCTATGGGTATAGATCAATTCTCGTCGGTTATAAGATTTTTCTTCCCTTCAACCTACCAGTGACATTTCAGTCAGTCGCAAAGGATAACAAATGAGCCAGAAACAAAACACGCCGCCAACAATTCTTCTGGTCGAACAGGATGACCAGACGCGCCCGCTGCTAATGTACAATCTCCGCCGCCAAGGCTTCCGCGCGATCGTGGTGTTAGAGGAAGAAGACGCGATCGAACGAATGAGTGGTAAGAACGTTTGCCCTGACGTGATTTTGCTCAACCAAGTCAAGCTGTCGATAGACGAGTTCATTAACATGGGGCGGCGTATCCGGCGTGCAGCAGGGGAACTGTGCCGCACGCCAATTGTGGTTATAGCTGACCGGTTCGGGGTGGATATGGAAGGCTTGGA
>DATNQH010000347.1:0-18393 GCA_036704105.1 Leptolyngbyaceae cyanobacterium
TAAAAAATATTTAAATAAATCTCGGTATTTTTACATTTTAGTTTTGTAAAGAACAAAAATATAGATATTTCTACTGAGGGTGGTCAAGGTTTGTATAAGCATAATCCATATAGATAACAGTTATAAATCCGATGGGAGATATTTCCACTGGCAGGTTCAATGAATTAGTCTGACCAGGAACTTTATTTAACCCTAGCTCTTAACTAACTCTTAACTAAGAGTAAACAACTAGTATAAGGAAATACAAAGGCTATGTCTACACAGCTACGTCCAGAACTTGGTGAATTTAACAGTATCGTTTGCTTTAAAGCCGTAATTACAGGGATGGAAGACTCGCTGGGCGAAAAAGCAACAGCGATCGCGCTCATTGCAGCAGGCCGTGCGCGTGGCAAAAAACTTGTCCATGAGTTGGGTTTAAACAATTCCCAAATCTCTTTGGATGAAGCAGGAGCTAGGTTGTCTCAAGCCTTGGGTAAAGACGGAACTCGGCTTTGCAAAATTGACAAAATCATCGAACAAGGAGATGTCATCCAAGTTTACACCTCAGAAACTGTCTGTTCTGCTGGCGAACCCCAAGGCTCACCACGCACGTGCACCTTTACTTTAGGCGCAGTTTGGGGAGCGATAGAGCAAGTAACTGGTAAGCGCTTACAGGGTAAACATACTGAATCTGTACTGCGCGGCAGCAGCCACGACATATTTGAGTTTAAACCCTTGGCATAGCAGGATTTTGGTTAGGGAGCCATGTTGTTAGCTCCACAGCAATTACTAACAACAGCCCTAACCTGATTCAATTGCATATTCGAGCGGCAACAAATCACAATCTAAATTCCACTAATCAAAAAAGGCAAAGATTACTGTAATGGCGTTCAATTCTTCTAAGATCGGAAGCATTTTGCAAAATTTTGTCTCTGGCACTCCCGACATTCAGGGCGCGGCGCTTGTTTCTCCAGACGGTCTACCTTTGGCTGCTACCTTACCAGGCAACATGGACGAAGAAAGAGTATCAGCTATGTCTGCTGCAATGCTTTCTCTGGGCGATCGCATTGGCGCTGAGTTAGCTAGAGGTAGTATTGATCGGATTTTTGTTGAAGGCAATAAGGGTTACGGCATTTTGACTGGCTGCGGTGCAGATGCTGTACTGCTAGTCTTGGCAAACGAAGCCGCTAAGCAAGGATTATTAATGCTAGAAATCAAGCGCGTTCGTTCAGAATTGCAGCTAGTTTTGAGCTAGTAGTTCAGCTTTCAAACTTTAAATATGGGATTACTAAGCTGTTATACATTTGGGTGAAAAATTTTTTCTAAATTCAAGATCTAGATCATTTTTTGCTCTTTCTCTCACTTTAAAAAGGCAACCCAAATGTTATGACAGCCAACCCAGATTAAACATTCCTTGGAAACACCTACTCTGTTACTGCTGCGTTTCTTTATTAGTAAAGTCCAATGGAAATCATGCGATTAGTTGTGACAGGAACTATGGGGGCTGGAAAATCCACCTTCATTCGTTCTGTCAGTGAAATTGAAGTTGTAGACACAGATCGTCAAGCGACAGATGAAACAGCATTGCTGAAGGAAAAGACAACAGTTGCTTTTGATTTTGGTCGACTGCAATTTGGTTCTGATATGGCGTTGCACCTTTACGGCACACCTGGTCAAACTCGATTTGATTTCATGTGGGATATTTTGATTCGTAAGGCTCACGCTTATGTATTACTAGTAGCCGCCCATCGACCGAGTGAGTTTCGTTATGGCCGTAGAATTGCCAACTTTATGAATCAGCGGATGCAGATTCCGATGATTATCGGTTTGACTCATACAGACTGCCCAGGAGCTTGGTCTGAGGAAAATATTGCTCTCGCTCTTGGCTATACAGATGAGAACAATCGACCTCCATTTGTAACTGTGAATGCAACTGAAACTGCCTCTGTTGCTCAAGCTGTAATTGCTCTTGTGCAGCACTACATCCAATCTTCTATACCTGAAGAAGTGACCGCGCAATAGATTTATTTTAAAATTTAACTTTAGTTTTTTGAGCAAAATACAATGCACTAAAGTTAAATAATTATTAGTAGATTAGTTGAGTTTTTACAGGCAAAAATATTCACTGTCAATTTAGTAGTTTTAAAAACTACTCAAAAGGAAAAATTATGGAGCTTAAGGGTTACTTATCAGAATTTTCCTTACCGGAAATTTTTCAATTTTTAGAGCAAGGACAAAAGAAAGGATTGCTCTCAATTCGTGCTTTAGCTGCTGCTCACCATAAGGTGCAATCTTATTACATCTGGTTGCTTCAAGGTCGAATCGTGGCTGCTGCCGATCGCCTAGATGGGCAAGGTTTGCTTTCGATGATCGAGCAACGGGGTTTGGTGAAGGCTGACGATGCCGCCAACCTGACTCAAATCTGTCCCAGCAATACACCACTGGGGCTGTGTCTTAAATCAGAAGGACTGCTGCAAGCCGATCAATTGACTCTATTATTCCGTACTCAGGTACTCAAGCAAGTGTCTGCCGTATTACAGTTGGAGAATGGCCAGTTTGAATTTGACCCTACAGCTAGTTTGCCGCAAGCAGAGATTACAGGCTTGAGTATGCCAGCAACTGAGGTAACACTCCTGAGTTTGAGGACACTGCAAGACTGGACAGCGCTGGCAGAAAAACTGCCTGAACCAACTGTAGGTTTGTTGAAACCGATTCAAGGCCAGCCCCAGATACGTTTAGACTCCTCTGAGTTACAAGTGTGGGAGTTGGCAAACGCTAAGGTTTCCCTACAGCAAATGGCTAAAAAACTAGGATTCTCTGTTGAAAAAGTGCAGCAGATAGCCTTTCGCCTAATAGTAACCAATTTAGTAGAAGAAATTTTCCTAATTGAAGCCGCCGCAGATTCTGTTGTGGTAAAAACTCCTGTGTTAGAGGAAAATTTATCAAAACCAATGGCAGAATCCTCTAGCACATCTAAAGTTAGTAATTCGTTGACGACAGCAGCAAATGCTTTTGCAGGAAACAATTTACCATCACCAATGGCAGAATCCTCTAGCACATCTAAAGCTAGTAATTCGTTGGCGACACAAAATCCTCCAAAAGGAAACAATTCAGCCAAACCAGTGGTGGAAGCCTCTAATAAAGCTGCTGTTAGTCAATCGTTCCTCCACAATTTAGTTGGTTTCCTCAAAGGTAAAGTGTAGGAGCTAGTGGTAAGTAGTAGTCGGTAGTTATTTTTAATTGCCAAATGCGTTCACGAAGTGTAGCGTCAGCGTCTATTGTGAATTGCGAATTATTTATGATATTGCCACTTCCTGACCAATCTCTTCTGGAGTCAGATGCGAGTGGATTACTTCACCATCGCGGAACCAAACGATGCGTTGGGTTTGCCTTGCCACATCTGGTTCGTGAGTAACCATGATAATGGTAATCCCGCTAGCATTTAGCTCTCTAAATATTTGTAAAACTTCTTGAGTGGTGCGGGAATCAAGCGCGCCAGTCGGTTCATCTGCTAATAGTAATACTGGTCTGTTGACAATAGCACGAGCGATCGCTACCCTTTGCTGCTGTCCGCCTGAAAGTTGATTGGGTTTGTTGTTGAGGCGATTTTCTAAACCTACGCGCTTCAAAGCCACAATTGCGCGATCGCGACGTTCGGCAACCTTAATTCCAGCATAAACCATCGGCAGCATCACATTTTCTAACGCACTCAGTTGCGGCAACAGGTGAAATTGTTGGAAGACAAAGCCAATTTTCAGGTTACGGATGTGGGCTAAATCTGTATCATCCAGTTGTGCTACATCCAAATTATCTAAGTAATAGTGCCCTTCTGTTGGGCGGTCAAGACAGCCGATAATATTCATTGCTGTAGACTTACCGGAACCAGAAGCTCCCATAATGGCGCAATATTCGCCTTGTTCCACAACTAAATTTACATCTGACAAAGCTCTAACTTCTGTTTCTCCAAACCCGTAGATTTTAGAAATATTTTCTAAGCGAACAATAACTGAATTGTTTGAAGAAGTAGTAGAGGCAGATTTAATTAAATTACCTGTTTGATTATGGGTATCTTTAGTGAACTCGCCCTTACGGGAATTGGAAGTAGAAAGTTGATTTTTTGACATTTTAATTCTAATTTTAATGATGAATGCTGAATGATAAATGATAAATGCTGAATGCTTAATTCATAATTCATCATTTATCATTCATAATTTTTAAGCGCTTCTGAGGGCAACAATTGGATCGAGTTGGGCGGCGCGACGGGCTGGAACCACGCCAAAAATTACCCCAATAGCACCAGATATCCCAACAGCCAAGCCGACTGCTACGGTTGAAACTCCCGCCTGAAATGGAGTTAGCACCCCAATCAGTAAAACTCCACCAACACCCAAACTAGTTCCTAATAAACCACCAGCAGCAGAAAGCATCACTGCTTCAATCAAAAATTGAATCAAAATATCATGCTGGGTAGCACCGAGGGCTTTGCGCAGCCCAATTTCTTGGGTGCGTTCGGTAACGGAAACGAGCATGATGTTCATCACACCAATACCGCCAACGAACAACGAAATTCCTGCGATCGCTGCTAACATAGCTGTCAATGCACTTGTAACAGTACCAGCGATTTGTAAAACATCCTTCTGGCTTTGAACGCTAAAGTCATCTTCCCTAGTAATTTTGTGCCGCAACCGCAGCAGATTTTTAATTTGAAAAGAGGCGGCTTCCACACTGGCATCATTTTTTGCCGAAACCGAGATGAAGGTTAAATTCACCCCATAGGGAGAATTTTTTCCAATAATCCGGCTTGCCATTGTACTGACTGGGATATAAGCACTATCATCATAGTTCGTCCCCAGCACTGAGCCTTTGGACTCCATTACTCCAATCACTGAGAAGGTGACATCTTTAATTCTTACCTGCTGACCGACAGGATTTCGATTAGCAAAAAGTCGGTTTGCTAAGTCTGAACCAAGGGTAACAACTCGATCGCTTCGCTTCAAGTCCAGTTTATTCAAAAATCTACCGCGATCAGCATCAAAGTTCCGAACTATGGTATATTCGGGCGTTGTACCGACAATCGTGCTGTAGGTATTTTTGTTACGGTATGTAACTAATTCTCTGGATTGAAGTTGAGGAGCGACTTTATCTACTGTTGGCACTTGAGTTGCGATCGCTTCCGCATCTTCTAAAACTAAAGTTTTTGGTAAATTAATTGTTGTCCGTTGAGCATCACGATTGCCAGGAACTATAAATAATACATTAGTTCCGAGAGACTCAAACTGCCCAGTTACAAACTTTTGCGCTCCTTGTCCAATTCCCACCATTGCAATCACCGAAGCATTTCCAATGATTATTCCTAGCATGGTGAGACTGCTGCGCAGCTTGTTAGCTAGCAGCGTATTTGTTGCCATTTTGACACTTTCAAAAATGTCCATTTTTTTAATTATGAATTATGAATTATGAATTATGAATGTTGAAGAAGTCATAAGTAATAACAATAAGTGAGTAATAAGCAAGAAGAACCAATAATCAAAAATTACTACTTATCAGTTAATACTTTTTTCCAGTATTTAGCATTCAGCATTCATCATTCATCATTATTTTTTGGTTGCTGATCTTTAGGGAGATTAATAAAGACGCGATCACCCTCTTTCAAACCTGACACAATTTGAGTTCGATCTTGAATACTTGAACCTATTGTTACTGAGCGAAACTCAGGTTTGTTATTCTTACCTGGTACTAGCACCCCGATCTGACCTTTTTCAGTCACAATCGCCACCGTTGGCACTACTAAGGCATTGTTGAGATTTGCTCCTAAAAACGTTAAGTCTACATTCATTCCAGAGAGCAATTTATCTTTACCAGAATCGAGATCGAGTCGTACTTGGAAAGAGGTAACATTTTGCTCAACTAAAGCTTCGGGAGAAATCAAGCGAACGTGACCTTTGAATACTTGATCTGGATAGGAATCAGCAACGATTTCTACTTGTTGTCCTTGTTTAATTCGTCCGATATCAGCTTCTGGAACTTCTGCCAAAACTTCTAAACCACGAGCGATCGCCACAACCGAAGACGAAGTTGCTGAAGCTGTGCTGGAAGCAGAAGTTGTTGGTGTAACAAATGCTCCCTCTGTAGCGTATTTTTGCGTTACAATCCCGGCGAAGGGTGCGCGAACAATTGTGTCTTCGAGCTTCACTTGTACCGCCTTCAACTCACCACGAGCGCCAGCAGTAGCTGCTTTAGCCTCAGCAATCTCCTCCGGACGACTGCCATTTTCTAGCTGTTTTAAAGCTTCCCTAGCTTCTGCTACTGCTGCTTGTCTTTGGGCTATTTCCTCAGTACGAGAGCCTACGCGCACTTGTGTCAAACGTCTTTGCGCCTCTGTTAAGCTAGCTCTAGCACTGCGATCGTCTGCTAAAACTTCATCGAGCTTATCTTGAGAGATTGCTCCTTGCTGATAGAGTGTGCGATTGCGCTCTACCCGACTACTAGCCAAATTCACTCGTGATTGAGCAACATCTACTTGAGCTTGAGCCTGTTCGATTTCCTCTGGCCGTCCACTGCGGGCTGCTTTTAGCTGTGCTTCTGCTTGAGCTTGACGCGCTCTAGCTTGAGCAATTTCTTCTGGGCGAGTCCCAGCAAGAGCCAGATCTAACTGGGCTTGGGCTTGGGCAAGTTTAGCACGGGTTTGGATGAGTTGCGCTTGCAGATCAGAACTATCCATCCGCGCAATAATTTGCCCTGCTTTTACCTTGTCTCCCTGTTCTACGAGCAAATCAACTAGCACCCCAGACGTTTTGGGACTAATGTTAACGCTCTGAACTGGTACGACTTTACCGCTGGCATTAATTCGCAAAGTGACATTTCTCGCTTCGGCGGGAACTGTCAGTTCAGCAATGTTTAACTTAGGTTTTGCTTGCTCTGTAACAAAATAAGTTGTAGAGCCAATAACTACGATCCCAGCAGCTGCTAGTCCGAGCGACCAGCGAAATGGGTGCTTGATTTTACCGATCAGGGGAAGTGTTACGTGCGTGGCAGTCATAAAAATAGAAAGTAAAGATTACCAGGTTCTCTCAAGCTCAGTAGTTGTGGGTTCGAGTGCTATAAGGTCAAGTTTTTCTTTAGAGGCTTGTTTTTCCGGCGTTGCCGTTTTCTTACAGGTTATTTCTGCTGAACTCGTGCGTACAACTATATGTGTTAATATTGCCTCTACTAAATATTCATTCATCAATATTTCATACACTTACCATCGTAGCTGTTGCTACTCTGCCAAGGGTAGACCGCAATGCGTAATATTTGCCCATTTAAGTTAGCGATCGCCGCTCTTGTCTTAGGATTAAAGACTGAAGATTGCCAGCCAGGTATTGATTGCACTTGCTAGACTTTGCTGCCGATTGGCGAGAGTATGGTTTAAGCTAACTGAAGATTATTTAGATTGAGGCTGAAACCGTGCCAAAGCGCAACTACTGGCTGTCTTTCCTTGTAATTATGGGTTTAGGAAGCATGGCTACGCCTGCACTAGGGCAGGCACTTGTACCTCATACAATGCAACTAGATTCTGCCCAATTGGAAAAGCAAGGTTTGTTTCTGGCACAGGAAGCATATCAGCTAGCACAATTTCAACAGTTTGAACTGGCTTTGCCTAGAGCGCGACTGGCAACCCAATTAGCTCCCAAAAATTTCAAGGCGTGGACGATTTTAGGGGGTTTATATTTACAAGAGAATAAGTATAACGATTCGCTCGTCGCTCTGCAAAAGGCGCGATCGCTTGCTCCGAAAGAATCATCAATTTTGTTCTTAATCGGTTCTGCAAACTTTCAACAAGGAAATTACAACGGGGCAATTGAGAGCTTGCAAGCTGGTTTGCAGCTTAAACCAAACGATCCTCAAGGGCTGTTCGATCTAGGTAATACTTACTACAAGATCGGTAAGCTACCAGACGCGCTGACTATTTATAACAAAGCAGTGCTGCAACCGAATTGGGAAAAATGGCCCGCAATTAACAATATCGGCTTGATCAGATACGAACAAGGTCAGTTGGATGAAGCACTCAAGCAGTGGCGCGCCGCAGTGTCGATTGAGAAACAAGCGGCAGAACCACTACTAGCAATGGCAGTTGCATTGTATACCAAAGGTGATCGCGCACAAGGTCTAAAAATTGGACAAGCTGCTGTCAAAATTGATGGTCGTTATGGCGACCTAGAATTCCTCAAACAAAATCTTTGGGGCGATCGCTTGCTTGGGGATACGAAAAAGTTTTTGGCAACACCCCAAATGCAAACTGCTTTACAACAACGCCAAACTCAGCCTGCACAAATTCAATTGGTACCGCAGTAGAGGGGACAAGGGGACAAGGTGACAAGGGGACAAGGTGACAAGGGGAATCTTCATCAATTCTCCCCCCCTCTCCTTGTCTCCCCCTCTCCCCCTTCTCTTCTAGTAGCGCTGCACTGCAAAACTAGAGCGCAATGTTAAATCCAAATCCTTGTCTGGTTCAATCACAACGACTTCTGTTTTTTTGCGTCCTAGCACTGCCCCACCTGCGGCACCAACTCCGGTACCGATTAACACTTCTCCAGTAGAGATACGGCGATTGCCTGTGAGTCCTCCCAGTGCTGCACCTGCTGCGGCACCAACTACTGCACCTTTCAAGATTGAACTAGTGTTGACTCCCTGATTAATTCTGGTCGTTTTAATTACATCAGAAGTGGCATCGATTGGTTGCCGTCTGCCTTGGTATGTGACTATTTCTCTAGCCACAAACTGCGAACCTCCATCAGCTGGTTGCAGATCGCCTTCAATTAAACTGCCAGCGGGAATCAATATATCACCACTGCGGTTGGTAACATTAGCTGCTACTCTGAGGGTTAAAGGCATGGTTTCATTGGGACTGACAACGATTTTTTTTGCTTCTTTATACTGCACAGGAATCGAAGCACCAGTCCGGATTGTGGTTTGATTTAATCTCCCTGGTGAAGAGGGGAAAAGCTGGGCAGAAGCTGGCGCACTTATGAACATAGGTGCAGTTGTACCTGTTGCGATCGCTAATGCCATAAGTGCAGAACATCCTGACTGCCAGGGTTTAAAACTAGAGATAGAATTAATACTCATTTTTAAAGTCTCCGCTACAATCTGCCTGAATTGCTAGTAACCGAGACTGGCAAGAATATAAATTGTTCCAAGCCTAAGATTCTGACTCTCCTAGTTCTGCTACGGGTAATAATAATGTTTCCTCGATCTGTGATCGCAGCGATCGAGTTATATAACAATCACTTTTGAGGCAGTCCAAAAGCAGTTGATTGGCACAACAATACTGCCTTAATTTTTCCCTTTGTTGATCGTCCAACTGCCAGTCATAACCAATTTGGCGCTGATTAATCATCACAGATCTTAATTGCTCTGTCCAAGCTTTACCGTTACTTTGCCACCACTTTTCAAATTTTGTTAGTGGCTTTAAATCGGGTAATTGCTGTTGCAGTTTGAGTAGCGCACATAATAGCGATCGCTGCCCATCATCTTTTAGTCTTGATTCCAAAGCCAGTGTAATGCTTAAATCTAATACAGAGACAAACTCACTAGCTAGGGTAAAATCAATACTCAAATTAATTGCCCTAGCCAAGGCTAAGACAAGAGTGCGGTCAATTATTAACTCAATTGCTCTAAAACGATTAATAGCAAAAGAATTATCCAAACTAAAGGCAAGTTCAAGAGTATCACCTGCCAAATCGAGGGCAACTTCCAAATTAGCTCGATTGACTGTTTGCTCATGAAAAGAGTTTACCAGAAAAAGCGTATGAGCAAGGGTGATATAAAAGGCTCGGATTGCTGCTTGTTTATAGGGTGCATTTGCAGTACGAGATTTTTGGTTCGCCCAGCTAATAACTGCTTGTAATTGCCGCTCTTCAGCTACTAAATGCTCGATTTTTTGCTTCATTAACTCGATCAAATAATCGGCATTGCGCAACATCTCTACAGTTAACAGAAAAACTTCTCGCCATCTTTTTTCTGTAATTTGGCTTACTAATTTTTGCAAAGCTGTTTCCAATATTTGAGGGTGGGAACAGATGGCAATTTGTCTGGCTGTGAAATACTCTTGAAACGTCAAATGAGAAAAAGAGTAAATTCCTCTTGCTCTTTCCACTAATAAACCATGTTGCAACTCAATTGATTTAATAACACCTAGACTGTCGCTCAATACTTCTTCAGCATTAACACAGGCTAAATTACTGATATAATCAGCAATATATTGCTCCAAGTCTTGCTGTTTGAAAAAGTATTCGTTCCGCTCAAAAGTGATAAAGGCAATTTGACTGAGCAAGTCTTGCTTCTGTTGAAGTGATAAATTTTTATATACTTGAGAACGCTCGACATTTTTCCCCACATCCCATTTCTTCAACAACAGATTAAGCCCCTCTTGGTAAAGCTCTAAGCGATTCCAAGGAAATTCTGCTGTTTCTTGAAACGTTAAGCACAGTAGTGTTAGTAACAGCGGATTATTTGCTAGCTCTTGAATCGATTCATTCTCTTGCAGCTTGTGCATGAATCTTTCACTCTTAACCGGATCTACTACTGAAAACCAATTGCTAGCAAAATTACCGATCTGCTGAAGATTGAAATCAGAAATTTCCACTTCTGTAAAGTTATCAAAATGGCATTCTTGAGCCGCAATTCGACAGGTTATAACAAATTGATTAAGCTCAAATTGACTTGCAAATTCATAGATTTGCTGTAAAACTCGTTGGCTATCTTCTTCTCGAATTTCATCTAGCCCATCTAGTAAAATTAAAGCTCTACCGTGTTTTAAAATCTCAGTTATTTCAGATAGCTCAATGCCGCAAGCCTGCACTAGCTGAGTTATATAAACGAGTAATGTAGGGGAATGTACGGCTTCAGCAAAGTCTTTGACTGTAATAAAAATTGAAACTTTATTAACTTGAAATTGACCATTGCTGCATTGAAGGGCTAAATACTTCAAAAAAGTGGTTTTACCAGCTCCTGGTTTACCCAGCATAATCAGTTTTGAGTACTTCTTTGCAACAGTTAGTCCAGCCACCCGTGCCTCAGTTACTCTTCCTAAACCCCAGCGATTAAATTGTTCTGGCTGATTAATCTGCACTAATTGAGTTATATCTAATCGCCTATGCCCAACTATTGTCTCCAGAATGTTGACGTTAACATAAATGTCATTCAACCGAATTGGCAGGGTCATATCCAAGACTTGCATTGTGCCGCATTGGCAAATGATGCTGTCGTGACTCTTGGAGCGTACCTGTTCAACAATGGCATCCATCTGATCGAGCGATCGCTCTGCCATAGCTATACGAGCGAAATTTTGCTGCTACTACTAAAATTTGTTGTACTAATCTAACAATATTAGTATAGAAGTTAACTTATTTTTAGATAGTTAAAAATACTTTTTTAAATATATCTATCTTAAGATAGATATATTTTTAACTGCATACTCGATTTTTAAATTTATTAAGCTGTTGCTAGTTGTGTCTGTCTGTAAACGCAGTTCAGATGAATTTAAGGCTTTTCAAAACCCAGCACTCGTGCTTCCATTTGTTCTGCACTGCGGGGATCAGTTTTAAATGTCACCCAGCCTTTACGGGTGGAGTGCCGGGGAAGAAAAGCAATCTCGAAGTCAGCATTTTCTTGTTCCTTGCCACCGCTTTCGAGAGTCACTTCAATATGCACTCCTTGAGCTGTCTCGTCACCGCGATTAGTCACTGATACGGGAACCACGAAGCGGTTTGATCGCTGCTGCGGCTGACCTAATTGAAATTCGATGCTGGGTGGAGCTTCTCCGAATGTGGCACCGTCGTAAACCAGATAACCCAATGTACTCAAGACGAGGATAAGACTTGCAGTAAAGACGAGCCACTCTAACCAATTCTTTTCCAGTTTTTTCATTGCAGTAATAATCTACCAGCCGAAGCACCTAGCGTGGAGGCGACTCCTAGGACGACCGTTTGGGCTAGGCAAACAATCATACCAGTGTCGTCAAAGCGCCCAAAAAACCAAAGGATGGCGGCAGAAGCTACTAGGGCGATCGCATATGTCACAACGGCACCAAAAACGACAGTTTTGATGCCTCTAGTCTGACTAAAGCGCTCCGATCCTGTGAAATCACTATAAAACAGAATCAGTGTCGCCAGCAGTATTGAAAGTAAGGCTAATCCCAGCAGTTTCATTGCCGAAGTTTCAATCGCAATCTGGATAATTTCTTCGGTTGGAGCCACGTTAGCTGCAAATAGCATCGCTCCACATAAAGCGATCGCCATCTGTCCGCCAAAGTCACTGTTATCCCCTGTAAACAAAGGTATGGGACTAGAACTGGTATAGCTAGTTTCGCCCTTCATCCCCTTATCTTTCTCCTGTTCGCCCTCACCACCACCTAACTGAGCTGTACCGACGGATACACCAATGGCAACGGTCATTGCTTCCACAATTACTTTACCGACAATTTCGCTAATAGGCATATCTGTCTCGATCTGACCCAGCAGCCAAAGAACAATAGCGGCTATGACTAAACCGATGCCCATTTCTTCAACCGAATCAATTGCTACCTCAACCGGACTGGCAGAACGCCGCAGACCAGCATAGCGGTTATATCCTAATAGCAGGGTGAAGGTGGCGAGAACGTATAAGAGCAAGCGCGAGGGATGGGTGAGATAACCAGCCCACCACACTTCCATCGTGTAGAGTAGGGGCAAACTAAACAGCAGCCCACCAACAATCCCCCGCAAATATTCTTGAAGCGATTTTGTCAGTGATCGCTCAAGCCCCTTTTTATTATTCATCTATGGCTTTCCTCCTACTCTCGGTTCCAGTTTCTACCTAGCTACGAGAGAGGAAATTACTGGTTTCTGATCGCATTATTGTGTTTCTTATTTAACTAGTTAATCAGTACTAAAAGTAATAATTTTTACTAAATTCATGTTAAATATATTTAAGCTTATTTGGATTCAGTTAAAAAAACCTTACTTAAGATAGTTGATATTTTTTGAATTTTTAATCAATTTAGTAGCCAGCTACTAGGTAAAAAGATAAAGACGTGATCGCGCGTCTCTGTAGATATCGTTTTGAAAGTTTATTACAGAGACGCGCGATCGCTATGGTGTTTTTTTCTGTTTAGAGCGCTATTTCTTGTTTTTAGTAGTCAAAAAAGTGGTGTGCATCAACAAAGAGCTACCAATCACAATTGCAATTGCTAAGCCGCCAGCAATCATATCTAAAGTTTGAGTGTTTTCCATGTTTTTATAGTCAGGAGTTAGGAGTCAGATATTGTAGGGGGCGGGTTGATTAAACATAGTTGAAAGCTTTCAGGCTATCTCGTCAAACCCGCCCGTACAGAAGCCAGGAGAGGGAGAAGGGGATAAGGAAGAATTGCATTCAAGAATCTAGCCGTTAGAAATCTACACCTTGTTTCAGTTCTACTCCACTATTAGCATAGTGTTTATGACAAAAGACTTCAGAGTGTACGTTAGCTAAATCGAAATATGCTGGGGGATTTTGGCAGCGCCCAGTAATGACAATTTCGGTATCGCGGGGTTTGCGCAGCAGAGCTTGTACAATTGGCTCAATCGGTAGCAGTTCTAGATCGACTGTAGGATTGAGTTCATCGAGAATGATGGTTTTGTAAAGCCCTGATGCGATCGCAACTCTAGCAATTTCCCAACCTCGTTCTGCTTCTACATAGTCTAGTTCTTGCTGTTGTCCGCGCCAAACGATCGCATCTCGACCACAACGTTGATGATCTACTAAATTTGGGTAAATTTGCTGCAAAGCGGCGATTGCAGCATCTTCTGTATAACCGCTTCCTCCTTTGAGCCACTGCACGATCAAAACTCGGTGAGAATTATCTTGACTAATTCCCCGTCCAATTGCTTGTAGTGCCTTACCCAGCGCACTAGTAGACTTACCCTTACCCGCACCCGTGTAAATTTCAATCCCTGAAATGCCTTGGGCGGCGGCGGTAGGGTGGAAGTGCGGTTGCATTTCCGAGTGTAAATCGGCAATATCCAGCAGTTGTGGAGGCGCAGCGCGACCAGTGGCAATAATTTCTAACTCCTCTGGTTTTGATTTGAGTACTTTGACTACCTCATCTACTGGTAGCAACCCTAAATCTAGTACTGGGTTGAGTTCATCCAAGACGACGACTGAATACAAACCAGAAGCGATCGCCCCTTTAGCTATATCCCAACCCCGCTGTGCTTCCATCCGGTCAAAGCGAGTAATTTCGTCTGCACCAAAAAACTCTGCTCGTCCGGTGCGCACTTGGTCAATTAAATGGGGAAAGCCCTGTTGTAGTGCTTTAATTGCCCCATCTTCGTCGTAAGCTCGTCCTGGGCCTTTGAGAAACCGCAGCAGCAAAACGCGGGTATCGCTGCGACTGTCGATCCCTAATCCAATTGAGCGCAAAACCACGCCCAGCGCCGCTTGAGACTTGCCTTTGCCAGCGCCATCATAAACGTGAATTTGACCGACTACTCGGTGGGGACGCAGCTGCGCTGTCTGAATGCCAATGCCGTTCCTTGTCAAGGTTGCTCTCCCATCGATCGCTTGTAGTTTTAGATCTTAGCGAAGGTCTGGTTCTATCGGCTAAGATTGTTCGGTTGTGGGTGCAAGGGACTAGGGGAGAAAGTAGTTTTAAGTTTTGAGTTTTAAGTTTTGAGTTTTAAGTCTTGAGAAGTTAGGAATTTTGGAGGTAAAGAATGAGTTTGACGCGGATTTTTACTATTGCTAGAAATGTGTTTTATGAAGTGGTGCGCGATCGCATTTTGTGGATTATTGGATTTTATGCTCTGTTGCTTGTAGCGGCGATGCAGCTTCTCCCACAAATTGCAGGTGCAACTGAAGAAAAAATGATCTTAGATTTTGGTTTGGCAGCAATGAGCGTGCTGGGCTTAATTGTAGCTATATTTATCGGGACTGGGCTGGTGAATAAAGAAATAGAAAAACGTACTGTTTTGGTCTTAATTGCTAAGCCGATTAGTCGAAGTGAAATTATTGCTGGAAAACATCTGGGATTGTCAGCAGTGCTAGCCTCGCTCATTACTGCGATGACAATAATTTACATTGTATTGCTGCAATTACGTCAAATTCCTTACCCGTTGGGTAGCATTCTCCTTGCGTCGCTTTACTTATTTTTGCAATTGTGTTTGGTGTGTGCGATCGCAATTGCTTTGGGTGTATTTACCAGTTCAGTGCTAGCAACGCTGCTCTCGTTTGGCGTATATTTAATGGGCAATTTAAGCCAAGATCTTGTTAGTTTCGGACGCTTGAGCAAAAACCCAGGATTAGAAAATCTGACGCGCAATCTGTATCTCGTCTTACCTGACTTGTCTCGGCTTGACTTGAAAAATCAAGCCGTTTATGGTAGCGAAGCGTTACCAGATTCACTCACTTTAATTACTAACGCTAGCTATGGATTGGTTTACACAGTACTTGTATTAGCGATCGCCAGCGCCATCTTCTCGCAACGTGAGTTTTAGCAAGTAGCACATTGTTGTCGCTATTACCCTCGTTGCGGCGCAGCATCAATAGCACGAGCCATAGCCTGCCATGCTAATTTGCGTTTCATTTGGGCATCGAGTGGCAGGGGACGCACTGGCTGACCATCTTCGCGGGGAAATTCTGTTAGCCAAGTATAGCGATCGCTCAGTCCGAATGTTATGACTGCAATCACTGCTGGCTCATCTAGCACTACTGAAAGATAATCTTCGTAGGCAGCAGCAACATAGTGATCGCGAAGATTAATATCTCCCGGTAGCTTCGTATCATTCACATCCAATTCAGTCAGCATGATTTTCAAGCCTAGATCTGCAACATTTTTCAAAAATTCTCTAAACTTTTTGGCGCTAAATTTCTTTTCTGTTTTTTCTAAGTGATCTAGGTGAGACTGTATGCCTAAAGCGTGTATAGGTGTACCTTTAGATTTTTGATCCTCTAAGAACTTTAGTACGGCCGTTCTTTTTTGTTTTTGATCCGGTGTGTCATACTCTAATCCATAGTCGTTATATACCAACATTGCCTTCGGATCTGCCTCTGCTGCGGTACGGAAAGCTATTTCAACATACTCTGGGCCGATAAACTCAAGCCAAGGTGTTTTTCTGAGGTTGTCAGAGCGTCCGTCACCTAATTCAATCGCCTCATTCAATAAATCCCAAGAGTGAATTCGTCCGGCAAAATGCTTAGCAACCGTTTGAACGTGATTCACCAGAATTTCCCTAGCATTTTCCTGTTTGACCGTTTCCTCAAACCAAGGCGGCAAACCTTGATGCCAAACTAAGGTATGTCCCCGAAAAAGTAGGTTATGCTTCTGTGCAAAATCAGCTGTCCAATCCCCGGCGGTAAAGTCGAAAGTATCTGGAGTCGGGCGGAGGGGCTTAGAGCCATAATGCCATTTGAGTCCTGCATTCATCAGCATATTACACTCTCGACGAATGGCGTTGGCAAAGTCTTCATCTCCTGACACACCTTCGTATGCGCTTTCTCCTCCATAAATCAAACCTTTAGCAGCAGCACGCTTTTTTAGGGAACCTTTTCCATTTACAGAAAAGCTTCTTTTTAATAAATCATCTTGTGAAACAGTTAAATCATTATCGGCTAGAGTCTGTCTATTTTGATCCGAGCAAGCTATAGTTGCCAGAAAAGTTCCTAAGCCTAACAAAAGAGTACGTCTTCTAGTTAATAAGAATTGATTTTTTGACATTTGTAGTGTTCCTGAGTAAGTTTTGTTCTAAAGTGAGCAAAGAGTTGAAAGATCTGGCTTTTTGGGCATTATTATTGAACTAAACAAATTGCTTAGCTGATAAATACCAACATTTAAATCAAAGATTAATTGCTCGAACGGAAGCTTTAAGCTAGCTTCACACAAATAAACTACAACACCAATTTAGAATTACCGCTATTAGATATCCAAGAGGGTTATTACCGATAACTTTGCTCAAATTTAATATCGAAACAAAAACCCTTCAGTGGATCTACTTCGGTGAATATACTTGCTATATGCCAACTACGAGAATTATGCTTGATTTTGCGAAGAAGTTAATCTCAAGCTTGAGAAATCATTTGTGATAATTTCCGTAGTAATTTGGCTCTAGACACGAGTATTGCAATCGGTGGTAGCAATGTAACTAAGGTTGTCACTATACTAATAAGACTTTGCCTACCGCCTGTCCCTACAATTAGTCCTGCACAGAGACTAAAAGTCAAGCTAGTAAGTGCCAAAACTGGAGATTCAAGACCCAGAGCAGCAAAGGGCAATAGTATGGAGGGATACCACGACATTAACCAAGGAGTTGCGAACAAAAAGAGGATTAGTGTAACCCATCCTAGATCTGAAACTAGATCGATTTGTGAGTAATCTCTCTTAAGATAGGGTTTGAGGAGAAACCAAAAGTAGCAAATTACGAAACCTAGATAAGTTAAAGACTTATACACTGATAGAACAGACTGCTGTGCCTCAGAAGTCAGATTTGAAAAAAAATAGAGACACAGATTAAGCAGATGGTGTAGCGATCGCGCTGTCATTTCTGAAACAGCTGGATTGAACAAACTCCTCCATGCATTTAGTGTAGGAAAAACTGTTTGACTCAAGATAATAGCGATCGCAAGTAAACCAGCAAATGCGATCGCCAAGTCTTTCCAACGATGTCGCCTGACCAAAAAGTTGACAACTAAAGGAAGCCATATAATAGGTAAAGTTTTTGCTAAAAAACCAGCGAAAATTGCCAAAATTGCCGCAGCAAAACGTTTGTAGTACAGACAGGCAATCAAAATAATTAGTGTAGTAGTAACAAAAACATCTACATGAGCGCTTACTACTTGCTCGTTCAGTAATAATGGATTGATTAAATATGCTGCTGTTACCTTACTGCGATATTTATTAGCATTCAATAAACGCCAAATTAAATAAGTATTGAAAATGTGAAATAGTAAGCAAAATAATTTGAAAAAATAAACTCCTAGTACTGGACTCAAAGGTATAACCAAGGCCGAAAGTCTGAAAAACAGTAGAGAAATAGGACCATAAGTTGAAGTTTGCGACCAAGCAAGAAATGGCGTTAACTCAGAATTAAAGCTATTTGCAGCATTAATGTAAGGATTAACTCCGTTTAAAGCCATCAAGCCATAGTGTAAGTACAGATAAATATCCGTGCTATATGGATAGGTGATAAAAGAAAATACTAAAAATATTGCTGCATATTTTAAAATGCTCACAAATTTTGAATATTCTTGTTGTTTGGTTAAAAGCCAAATTACATAGATAATATTTAAGATGATATAAGCTCCGATGATAGCAAATCTCTCGATGCTGACACCATTTAAAGTATTATAATCATTAAAGCTTTGTCCTTTTTGCGCGTAAAATCCGTTAATACTAACAAAATTTGCTATATTTTGAATCGC
>DATNQH010000348.1:0-2076 GCA_036704105.1 Leptolyngbyaceae cyanobacterium
GTTCTAGAAAGTCAGATACCTGCGAATAAAAACGAGAAAGAACATCGTCTGAAAGGTAGCCATCAGAATATAGGGCAACAACAACTAATTTTCTATCTGTGAGATTGCTAAGGTATGCAGCTATCTCAAGCATCATGGCAACGGCACAGCGTTCTGGAGATAGCCTAGCAACACCCGTGGCAAGAGCGGGAAAAGCTATTGAGTGAAACCCCAGCTCATTACAAACTACCAAGCACCTCTTAGTAACCTTTCTAATCAGTTCGATGGTTGTCAAACCCCGCCTTGTATAATCCAATACCGCAGCGTGGAAAATTCTCTTTGCTTTCAAACGTCCTGCTGTGGTAATAGCAATGTTACCTAATGTAATAGGAGACTGTGCTTGAGCCTCACGCCACACGGCGTCTCCCCCCGCTCTAAAAAGAGCCGCAGACACACCACCACCCATTGACAGGTCAATGTCATCTGAACTCACCATCACATCAACATTCAGGGTGGTAAGTAGGTGCAGGTAAGTAAAGTAAAAATAACTTAATTGCCAATAAGAAATTTTTGGGATTTAGGCTGGTATCTGCTATGGAGACAAAAACATAAGAATGATAATCATAGGGATTGGCAGGAGCGAAGGAGGTTTGCCCTTTATCCATATAAAGAGTTCAATACAAGCATAAGCCTCGCTGTATGGCGAAAACAGGGCGGTGTGGAGATAAAAAGATAGAGCTTTGAGATAATCAGGGAAAAGTTCGTGTCAGTCTGCCAATCTACTCATGCCAGCCCCCCTCAAAGTTCACCTGAGCCAACGGGAAGATCAATTGTTGCTAAAGCTGACTCAAGCAAGCCTTGTGCCAGCAAGAACCAGAAATCGTGCCATAGCCCTACGGTTGTCAACACGAGGATGGAAAGTTGCCAAGATAGCAGAATATCTAAATTGGCACGAAAAAACAGTGAGAGAAACAATTCATCGATGGCATCGAGGTGGGTTAGCGTTGTTATGGGATGAACCACGTCCGGGGCGTCGTCGCCGATGGCACGACCAAGATATAGAGGAGCTGGAAGAGAAACTTTTAACAGAGCAGCGCGCCTACAACTCTCGTCAACTGTGCGAACACTTAAAAAAGTATCGACAGGTACTCTTAGGAGCAGCGAGAATTCGAGAGATACTCAAAAGCCGGAAGTACCTGTGGAAACGGACAAGACAAAGCAACAAAAGCCAACAAAACGAGAAAAAGAAAAGCCGTAAGCAAGCGGATTTTGAGATGCTACTCTTGGCAGCCGCTTGTGGAGAAATGCGAATCAAATACCTAGATGAATCAGGATTTAGCGGCTGGTCAACTGTAGGTTACACCTGGGTTAAAAGGGGAATGCAAAAATGTATATTTCAGACGAAACGCCGACCAAGAAGAATAAGTATATTAGGCGTGTTCCAGCCAGGAGTGAGTTTTGAGTATGGCTTGGCTGTTGGTGGAGTCAGTAGCAAAACTTTTATCAAAATGATGGAGGCACAAGCAGAAAGTGCCCAGAGATGGTGGCAAAAAACAGGAACAGTAACAGTGATTGTTTTAGACAATTACTCAATTCACAAGAGCGCTGAAGTCAAAGCGAAAATTCCCCAATGGGAGCAGAAGTATCTCTACCTATTCTATCTGCCAGAATACTGTTGTGAATGGAACCGGATTGAGGATGAGTGGCATCAAATCAAAGAACACGAGATAGCCGGACGCATGTTTGAAGACGAATATGAATTAGCCCTAGCCGTGATGGCGGCAGTGGAAGAACGAGGGCGAAAACATGGTTATGCTTCCCAAAGATTTCGATTTAATAAGGAGCGTCAATTACGTTAGCTTGTTGATAGGTAAAGGGAACAGCTAATGCATCAGTTTAACGGCAGTCTCATCCCAGGAAAGAGCAGTGCTTTGCTAATTTAATTTTTTGATGATAATGATAATAAAAAAGCAGGGGGAAGGGCAAGTGGCGAGCGGCGCTCGCCACTTGCCTCTCACATTGATTATCATTCTTACCGGACTTACTTAATTCACCAGTTGGTTAAAACATTTATGTTCTGAACGAGGGCGAACGATG
>DATNQH010000349.1:0-2988 GCA_036704105.1 Leptolyngbyaceae cyanobacterium
TGCAGTAGCGCTGACCAGTTGGCGCTGGACCATCGTTAAATACGTGACCGAGGTGGGCATCACACGCCGCGCACAGCACTTCTGTCCGCCGCATGAACATTTTGTTATCATCCTCAAGTTTTATGTTCTCTTGATTGAGCGCAGCTGTAAAGCTTGGCCACCCCGTTCCCGAATCATACTTAGTCTGGGAGCTAAACAGGTCATTACCACAGCAGACACATTTGTATGTGCCTGACTCTTTATTGTTGTAATACTCCCCCGTAAACGGTCTTTCTGTTCCCTTTTTTCTCGTTACTTTGAACTGTTCTGGCGTGAGCTGCTCAAGCCACTCGGATTCTGATTTTTGGACTTTGTTAATCATGCCAATTCACACCTTTTTACTAAACAGGATTCCGTTCTAGTTCACAATCAACGGTGGGGTGATTAAAGCGAACCACACCACTGTTTGATCCTAGAAGTTACATTGGCTTTGCCGAGGTACGGATTTCCGCAAGTAAACCTAGGTCAAAGCAATCCGTTTAATCCCTCATCACTTGCTCTTGACTACCTAGCAATTTAGACAAGTAATCATTCCCGACTTCGATTTATATTTCCGTTGGCACTTTACTGGCGATCTCATAAGAGATGCTTTTGTACTACAAAAAGTAAATATTTGTATTATAAAAACCCTGTTTTTTGAGCCGATAGGAAAATTCCGTGCGAGTGCCAAGTAGTGGCGATGGGTGTGGTGCAACTTGCACCCCAAATTTTAGCATTTTGTGTGCCAGCGCGAAGCCACAAGTGAGGCGCATTCATTCTCCCCTCTGCTACCTATTAAGGTGGGCGAACAGTCTTTTTGAGGCGGCGGGGGAGCAAAGCGTTCCAGCGATAACTTACGCCGCTTCTGTGTTTAGTTGGGTCGCGTCCTGGGGGGAAGTAATAATCTCTTTATTACCTGGGGTGGACGTGAAATTTACTGCCGACTTAGCTTTATCCCATAAATACCTTGTGGCGTGAGTACTTGCTACCCACAGCATTAGTGCGCTCATTCTTCAAGTTGTTACACACCCAACAGGCTTTAGCTGGAATCCGAATTGCGCTGCATTCACTTACAATGGCGCTCGACGCTGACACCAAAAACTAGTTAGTTTGAGAGAGTTGACAGACGATTTTAAAACTCTTGTAGTAGGGTTCACTTGTAACAGTAGGAGAGTGTTAAATGGGAGAGGCGAAGCGCAGGAAGTTGTTAGACCCAAACTTTGGCTTAAACAAAAAGATAGAGTTAAGGGATGCCGATGGGTTTGTGAGCCAACAGGTGGTCTCGTTTGCCCGACAAAAGCTATTAGAGTCGGGTCGGGGGATTGTCATTTTAAGGGACAGGCTTGGCTATATTCCACTAGCAGAATTTACCAAGCAGCCAGAGGCTTATAAACTGATCTCTACATACGACACGACTAATTCCATTCTGTCAGTGACACCGCCCAAAACTGAAATTCGTATGGAGTTGATTCGAGGGGCGATGGAGCAGTTAACAGAAAAACAGGGGATACAAACTTTAAATAGTGAAACCCCGTGATGCAAAGAATTATGTCACTTCAGCCAGAATCAGGAGATTTTAAGCCAGTACCGCGCTTACACGCTAAACTTTAACTTCATGAGCATCTCTTTGGGTCACGTCCGCTCAAGTGAAGTAATAATCTATTTATTACTGGGGGTGGACGTAAAATTTTCCGGCTGTGATGCTGCTGCTATTTCATCCCTGGCAATCCATGCGGCAAACACTTCCTCCCTGCCGTCACTTGGGGCAGTGTAGCCATAAACCCGTTGGCGGTTGCCGTCGCTGCCCTCTCGCCTTAGATAGTCAAGTTTCACCCCAATCTTACGCAGCAGTTTTTGAGCGATCGCTATCGGAGTGTCTTTTTCACTAATAGTAATGTTAAGCGCTGCCTTGATGTCCCAGGCATGAGCAATAGCAAGCATTGCCATCCGCACAAGAACTTCATCCGTACTGCGCCATTCTCGGTTAGGGGTTAGCAGCTCCATAACTCCCAAGTTCTCTAAGGTGGCGATCGCCACACTGATTTGACTTCGATTCAAGTCCGGCAGCCATACAGCTCCACCCCCTTTTTCAATTTGATCTTGAAGCCGCTTACAATCCCGCCCATTTAAAAACTGTCGCCCAAGTGTCAAGTAATAGTGCAGTTTGATTTGAGCATACCAGCCATCATCATCCTTAAGTACCAATGCCGCATCCACCTCAATCCCATAGCGCAGCAATAGTAAGTGCTTGCGCTCTTTATACCGCTCAGACTTTGTTTTAACCTTCTTCTGTTGCGATTGTTCAAATTCACTGTTTGTTGAATCAGCCGCTGCTTCTACCGCATGAGCTTCGGCAATTTGATTTTCCGTCCGTGTTTCGGTGACCGCTGTAATTACCCCATCGTTTACCGCTTCATCTGATTCAATGATTTGGTGTCCTTCCGCCTTCAATCCTGATAAAATTGAGTCGCGATAATGGATCATGCTCATATTCACCCGCACTGCCATTTGCGCCCAAGTTCGTAGCGATTCGGATTGGAAGTCAAGTTCAATATCAGAAAGCGCCATTTCTTGCAGCAACCTAATATTCGCTTTCGCTAGCTTATGCTGACTAGCTAACAGGGACTTGACGCTGCTGCTGCCATTGCCAATCTGACCAATACCATGAGGCGCTGCCCAAATATGTCGCTCTACTGGTTCGCGCAGACGGAATAGCGCTTGACGGGCTGAACTTTCTGACTGTACTCCCTGGAAGATGCCCCACACTGAAGTAAAGTGTCCTTTGATGTCAATACTCACCCCAGTTTCGATGCTGGGTGAAGCGATCACAATATCATACTGCGGCAGAATCTCATTAAGATTGGCAATACAACCATAAGCAGGATGTTCCGGATCTGAAATTGTTTCCGAATCTATTCGCAGGATTTTTTTATTGGGATACTTTTTCTCTAGATGGGTTTCTAGGGTGCG
>DATNQH010000350.1:0-8620 GCA_036704105.1 Leptolyngbyaceae cyanobacterium
ATCTAAATGGACGTAATTTAAAACCGATGAATTCAAAACTCAAAACTTTTTCCAAAAATTGCCTCTACAGGTTTGTAGGTAATTTGTAGAGGCTGTTTTTTCAGTAATGGTTTATTTCTTTACTGACACATTTGTTACCGCCGCTTCTAAATGGGAGCTGAGGGCGATCGCTTCTGCATGACTTGCCATTGCTGTTGACTTCAGTTCAGTCCAACGTACCATCCAGCTTGGTTGGATACCCAGTAACACGATCAGGGCAGCTAAAACTATTGCGGGAATGCGATCTGACCAGTAAACTTTAGGTAAGTCCATTACCTGTGGCGACAGTCTGCCAAAGAAAGTGCGGTTAACCAGAAGTAAAAAATAAACAGCAGTTAAGACCGTGCCAAGCATACATAGCAGGGTTTGAGTCGGAAAAACCGCAAAACTGCCCCGAAATACCAAAAATTCGGAAATAAAACCCATCATACCTGGAGTGCCAGCACTTGCCATCACGCCCAAAATCATTAGGCTACCAATCACAGGTAGACCGCGTTCTGGGTTGAGTAGACCTTGTAAAACATTGAGATCGCGGCTGCCTGTCTTTTTGTATACAACTCCCACAAGTAGAAACAGCAAAGCTGAAATCAAACCGTGACTGACCATTTGCAGCACAGTTGCCAAAATACTTAAAGGAGTGGCTGCGGCTGCTGCTAGTAGGATATAGCCCATGTGACCGATGGAGCTATACGCAACCATTTTTTTCATGTCTGTTTGAGCGATCGCACAGGAAGAACCATACAATACACTCACTACCGCCCAACTAGCTAACACTGGAGCCAAGGTAGCCCAAGCCAGTGGCAACAAATCCATGCCAAACCGCAATAACCCATAAGTTCCCAACTTCAGCAGCACTCCCGCCAGCAACACGGAAACAGGAGTTGAAGCCTCAACGTGGGCATCTGGTAGCCAGGTATGAAAGGGGACTAGAGGAATTTTGATCCCAAAACCGATTAAAATTGCTCCCAGCAGAACGAGCTGTGTAGTTATTGGTAGACCCAGGGCTGCGGCTCGTAGTGGTTCGTAAGCAAATGTAGTAGCTCCACTTAGCCATACTAAACCCAAGAAGGCAGCTAAAATCAAAATTCCAGAAATAGCTGTGTAGATCAAAAACTTTGTTGCTGCGTAACCTCGTCTAGCACCACCCCAAATGGCAATTAATAGATATAGCGGAATCAGTTCTAGTTCGTAAAACAGGAAAAATAGGAGTAAATCCTGGGATAAAAAGGCTCCTGCTACCGCAGCATTTAATAGCAGCACCAAAGAGTAATAGAAGCGCGAGCGCGGCACATTTTCATCAGTACTGTAAATCGCAATGCAGCTTAAAAGACTATTTAACACTAATAAAGGAAAAGATAAGCCGTCAATGCCTAGGCGATAAGTTAAGCCCAAAGCTTCAATCCAAGGCATCTCTTCAGTGAACTGGAATGCGATATCACTAGGATTAAACTGAAAGCCAACGACAACAGTCACAACTGCTGCTAACGCCGCCACCGCTAAAGAGATATAGCGCGATTGCTTTGACGGAATCGATGTCGGCAAAAACCCAATAATAGCAGCACCTAAAACAGGCAACCAAATTAAAGCACTCAGCATCGATCTTTTTAGGGTGTAGGGTGTAGGGAAGCCAGTGAGTAAAGCGATCCTTCACAACTTGAGGCAACTGGCGTTGTACGGTGTGGCAAAAATGCAGCAATGATGAATTATGAATGATGAATTAAGCATTCTGCATTCATAATTCATCATTTTTTGCTCCTCACTTAAAGAAAGATGTATCCCAACGACCAGCTGATTGCTAGTCCAAGTAAACTCATTCCCAGTAGGATCGTCAACACATAAATCTGAGATTGACCTGAAATGGTGTACTTCAAGCTTTGACCGCTGAAAATCGTTGCCAGACCTACCAAGTTAACAAAACCATCCAAGATATAGCGATCTATCCAAGCTGAGATTTTGGATGCCTGGCTAACTGCAAACACCACTGTCACCTTGTAAAGCTGGTCAACGTAAAAGCCATATCCCACGAAGTCTTGCACAAATCTCCATTGCAGTTGGATTGGTCTAGACCATGCCTTATGCAGATATATGGTGGAACCTATAGTTAATCCCGCCGCACTGGAAAATACCAGTAGTGTCAGCGCAAATAAATTAATACTTTCCCACGTAGGTAGTAGTTCCCACTGCTGTAGCATCAACGGTACTAAAAGTGTTACCACACTCAGAGTTACCATTGGTACTGCCATTTGCCAAGCGACTTCTGGCGCACGCCGAGTTTTTGGCTGCGGTTCGCCCCAGAATACTAATCTGAACACGCGGGTAAGATTCAAGCTAGTCAAGCCATTGACTACAAGCAATACTCCTACCACCCAAGGGCTAACTGTCCAAAAGCCGTCAGCCCATTGCAGCATTGCCCAAAAGCTTCCCAATGGCAAAAGAGTTACCATTCCAGCAGATCCTACTACAAAGGCAGTGGTGGTTGCTGGCATTCTCGACCACAAACCGCCCATTTCTGTTAAGTCTTGGGTGGTGGTAGTATAAATGACTGAGCCTGCGCTCATGAATAACAGTGCTTTGGCGATCGCATGAGTAAACAGCAACATCAGGGCAACTCCCCCTTGCTGTAACCCTACAGCCAAAAACGCTAATCCCATATATGCACTAGTCGAGTGGGATAGCGCCCGTTTGATGTCAATTTGGGCAATAGATACTAACGAAGCCCCTACCGCTGTAATTGCCCCCATGACTACTAAAGCTGTCAAAGCTACTGGTGACAGCGCCAAGACTGGCTGAAGTTTAAACAGCACATAAGCACCGCCAGATACTACCATCGAGTTCCGCAGAACCGAAGCCGGGTTTGGCCCCTCCATCGCCTCATCCAACCACAAGTGCAGTGGAAATTGGGCACATTTACCCGCGGGTGCCGCAATTAATGCCAAGCCTAACAAAGTTGATGTTAAAGGCGACAGTTGCGCCGTTTGCGCCCACTCATTCAAGTCGGAAAAGTTTAAACTCCCCGCCAGAGTTGATAGGGTAACAACCCCCATCAGCAACAACAAGTCTCCCACCCGCTTGGTTAAAAAAGCATCGCGCGCAGCTGTTACTACCAGTGGTTGAGCATACCAAAATCCCACTAGCAAGTAAGTGGAAAGCGTCAGCATTTCCAACAAAGCATAGCTGAGAAACAACGAGTCACTCAAAGCTAAGCCAGACAGCGCCGCTTCAAAAAATCCCATCAAGGCAAAAAACCGTGCCAGAGCATAGTCTTTTTCCATATAGCCCAAAGCATAAACTTGTGCTAGTAGGCTTAATCCGGTAATTAGAACCGTTGCTCCCATAGTAATGGGTGAGACATCCAAAGCAAACGATAAGTCTAAATCCGCAGCTTTTAACCAGGTAATCAGAAAACTTTGTGGTTCCTGATTCCAGATCTCTTTTAAGACGATGGCGCTATGGATAAAAGCCAAAACCGTCATCAATGTATTGAAATATGCTGCAGGTCTCGGCCCCGTCCGCCGAACTATTCCCATCGCCCAAGGAAGAGTCAGAATTGCCCCAAGCAAGCCATAGAATGGCACCCACCAACTTGATAAAAACAAAAACTGCGTCATTGCAATTTTCCTTTAAATTTGTTAGTCAAAAACTCTTGTTTGTTAAGCGATTAAGTTGGCTTTCTTTTAGACAAAGCTCTTTTTTTAAAATCAAATTGTTTGTTCTAGCATTTAAGTTTTTCCACTGCTTTAAGTCAACCACTATTGCTTATAATTACACTAAACTTTGAATTAAGGGATTAGAATTATAGTAAATAAGCTTATTTAAACTTTCACGACCGAATCGTAATTCATTTCCATGAATCCACTTTGATTTAGCTTGATATTAAATAATTATAGCACTTGAGCAACTCTGGCCTTGGCTGTTTGCAGTTGCTGCCTAGCAAGGATACATATTCATATTGTGGCTTCAGTAGCAATCACTCGTTAGTAGTAATTTGATGGATTATAAGTTTGCTTTATCTATAAGTAATTAAAAAATTATAAAACAAAAGAAGCTACCGCACAAACAGATGCAGTTTAGTAGAAATATTTGCTTACTCTTTTGACAGTTAAGTTTTTTTAAACTGAGTTATTCAAAATCATCATAATGATTTATATTGTCAGGGGAGCCTCGCTTCCCTATTCTTAAATTAAGGAAGACTTTTTTTTTAAATTTAAGAATGGGTATTCCCGTCTAAAAATTGCAGACAAACTGATTTCAGTAGGTTTTTCTACAAGCTATCAAGGAGAAGAGTAAAAATGCCGATCGCTGTCGGAATGATTGAGACAAAAGGGTTTCCTGCTATTGTAGAGGCGGCTGATGCAATGGTTAAAGCTGCCCGCGTCACATTAGTAGGCTATGAAAAAATTGGGAGCGCTCGCGTTACGGTAATTGTGCGGGGTGATGTCTCAGAAGTGCAAGCCTCGGTAGCAGCTGGAATTGACGCAGCTAAACGGGTAAATGGTGGAGAAGTTTTGTCTACGCACATTATTGCCCGTCCGCACGAAAACCTGGAATATGTCTTGCCGATTCGCTACACAGAAGCTGTAGAACAGTTCCGAACGTAAGAGAATAAATCAGTTTAAGTCTGGCAATTAATCAACATTAGTGCTTTGAGTAACGGAGTTAAAAAAAATGGCAATTGCAGTTGGAATGATAGAAACTCTTGGCTTTCCCGCAGTCGTGGAAGCCGCTGATGCGATGGTCAAAGCCGCCCGCGTCACGTTAGTAGGATATGAAAAAATTGGGAGCGGTCGCGTTACAGTAATTGTGCGAGGCGATGTTTCAGAAGTGCAAGCCTCTGTAGCAGCGGGTGTAGATTCGGTCAAACGGGTAAACGGCGGTCAAGTTTTGTCAACTCACATCATTGCCCGTCCGCACGAAAACTTGGAATACGTACTACCAATTCGCTACACCGAAGCAGTAGAGCAATTTAGAGAAAGTGTCAGCGGCATTCGCCCATATAACAGACCTTAAGCTTAAATGCAAATTGCCAAAGTTCGGGGTACGGTCGTAAGTACCCAGAAAGAGCCAAGCCTCAGAGGAGCAAAACTGCTGTTGTTGCAGTTTATAGATGCAGAAGGTCAACTCTTACCAAAGTACGAAGTGGCAGCAGATCGAGTAGGTGCTGGAATAGATGAGTGGGTTCTAGTCAGTCGTGGCAGTGCAGCTCGCCAACTTGCAGGCAGTGAAACGCAGCCGCTCGATGCTTTGGTAGTGGGAATTATTGATACTGTCAGTGTCGATAAGGGCAACATTTACAGTAAAAAAGACTCTTATCGCTAGCCACCCTCAAAGAACTTGAGGCTGAGTTCCCATTTGTTGAGAAAATAATAGAATCGAACCGCTTTTTCAGTCAGAGGAATTTATTGTATGGTTGCCCGCAGCTTTGCTGCTTTGCCGACCCCTCGGTCGAATAGTTTAGCAAAGCCAAAGATCGAAAAAACCGCCAACGTACATTCCTTCTCTAACATTATTGGGGATGTTTACATCGGTCCGAATGTGACGATCGCACCAGGAACGTCTATTAGCGCCGATCGAGGCAGCCCCTTTTATATTGGTGAAGGCACCAATGTTCAGGATGGAGTAGTTATTCATGGTTTGGAGCAAGGACGAGTAATTGGAGACGACCAAAAGCACTATTCAGTGTGGATTGGCAAAAATGTTTCGATTACTCACATGGCGCTAATTCACGGGCCAGCTTATATCGGAGATGATTGCTTTATTGGCTTTCGCTCCACACTTTTTAATGCAAGATTGGGATCTGGCTGCATTGTGATGATGCACGCCCTAATTCAGGATGTAGAAATTGCTCCTGGCAAGTATGTGCCTTCGGGAGCAGTAATTACAGATCAACAGCAGGCTGACAGCTTACCAGATGTACAAAAGGTAGATCGGGTATTCACTCGGAACGTAGTAGGTATAAATAATACCTTGCGATCGGGTTCTCTGCGTGGTAAAGATGATGCTAGCATGACTCCGATTCGGAATGAGCTATCAGGCTCCTACGTAGTTAAAGGGACAAATGGCAATAAAGGCACAAGTACAATGAACAGCGATCGCCTCAATTCAGAAACAATAGAGCAAGTACGTCACCTCTTGACTCAAGGATACAAGATCGGGACAGAACACGTAGATCAGCGCCGTTTCCGCACTGGTTCGTGGGCAAGTTGCAGTCCGATCGATACTCGTTCGCAAAGAGAAGCGATCGCGGCTCTAGAAGCTTGTTTGACAGAACACGAAGGCGAGTATGTCCGCTTGTTTGGCATCGACCCCAAAGCGAAACGGCGCGTATTAGAAACAATTATCCAACGCCCAGACGATCAGGCTGCTCAGTCTACTACTAAAACAGCTAAAATTTCTACCCCATCTGCTAGCAGTCGTGGCGGCTTTAGTTCTGGAATGAGCGCAGATATCGCGTCACAGGTACGCAATCTTTTAGCTCAAGGATACAGAGTCGGTGTCGAACACGTAGATCAGCGTCGCTTCCGCACTGGCTCGTGGCAAAGCTGCGAGACGATTACTTCCAAACAAGCATCCGACGTTTTGGCAGCAATTGAAGCAAATCTGTCCGAGTACGCTGGGGAATACGTGCGTGTAATTGGAATTGACCCCAAAGCCAAGCGGCGCGTATTAGAAACAATTATCCAACGTCCAGATGGCCCAGTTTCCCAGGCTGCAAGTTCGTCAGGGGCAACTCCTGCTACCACTAGCAACCGCAGTAGTGCAGCAGTAACAAGTTCTAAGCTCAGCTCAGAAACAATTGAGCAGGTACGTAGCCTGATAAATTCTGGATATAAAATCGGTACCGAACACGTAGATCAGCGCCGTTTCCGCACTGGTTCGTGGGCTAGCTGTAGTCCCATTACTACCGACAGAGAATCAGAAGCTGTGGCAGCTCTAGAGGAATGTATGGCAAATCATGCCGGGGAATATGTGCGTTTGTTTGGCATTGAACCCAAGGCAAAGAAACGGGTTATGGAGACAATTATCCAACGCCCTGGTAGTTAATTTACCTGCGAGGCTCCAATCCCAATGTCTTTGTCGCCGCTGCACTTAACGTGCAACTTTAATTCTTACATCAGTGGCGAGGTGACGATCGATCCAAGTGCAGCGATCGCTCCCGGAGTGATGTTGCAAGCAGATCCAAACAGTCAGATTATTATCGCTGCAGGAGTCTGTATTGGTATGGGAGCTGTACTGCACGCTCGTGATGGCATTCTGGAAATCGAGGCAGGAGCCACAATCGGAGCAGGCGTTTTGCTAGTCGGTCAGGGTAAAATTGGTGCGAATGCTTGCATTGGTTCAGCTACAACAATTTTGAATTGTTCGATTAAGCCAGAGCAAGTTGTAGCACCAAATTCCTTGCTGGGTGACACCAGTCGCCAAGCTGACTCAACAGCCGCCAAGGAGACAACCATACCTCCTGCAACTGCGGCAGAAGTGACTCAGCCTTCGAGCGGGGGCAGCCCAGCTGAGCAGATTCAAACCCCAGCCCAATTAGCAAATAATAATCGCCCCTTGGCTGGCTCAACAGCCGCCGACGAGACAACCTCAGTTGCTGCAGTTGCTGCAGTTGCGGCTCAACCTTCGAGCGGGGCGGGGTCAGATGAGCAGGTTCAAACCCCAGCCCAATTAGCAAATAATAATGGCGCTCAATTAGTTTATGGAAAAGCTGCTTTGCATCAGTTGATGTCCACTTTGTTTCCTCACAGACAAGCCTTGAATCCGCCACCACCAGAAGGCTCGACCGACTCCCAAAGCCCGTAAGTCAAACGATTTTGGATTACAGTCAAGCTTGTTAGTGCAAAAATACTCTAATTATTACCAGCCGCGCCCAATTTAACCATCTAAAATTTAGGGGGAAGGCTAATACCTGTAGCACTCCAATCTAAAATCTAAAATCTAAAATTCAAAATTTCTAGTCGATAATGGGCGTGCGATCGGCGCGTAGTAAAATGCAGGCACAAAATCACGGGCTTATCGCCTCTGGGCGAGTGGATCAGACAGACAACTTTCACGACTTGGCTTTGGGTGTAGTATCTACCCGCAGCTTTCCCGCGATCGTTGGCACGGCGGATATGATGTTGAAGACAGCTGAAGTTACCCTCGTCGGTTATGAAAAAATCGGTAGTGGTTACTGTAGCGCCATTGTCAGGGGTAGGACTGCTAATGTCCGCCTTGCAGTTAAAACAGGTGCCGAAATGGCTGAAAGCTTTGGTCAGTTGGTTTCTACCTTGGTGATTCCCCGCCCTCTGCCTAATTTAGAAGCAGTACTGCCAATTGGTAATCGCCTTCACCAATTGACGCAAAGAGACGGTAACAATCGCTTAGCTAATCAGGCAATCGGACTGTTGGAAACGAGGGGATTTCCCGCTATGGTTGGGGCTGCTGATGCTATGCTCAAAGCAGCAGAAGTCCAGCTAGCATCGTATGAAACGATTGGAGATGGTTTGTGTACGGTTATTATTCGCGGTTCGGTATCTAATGTCGCAATAGCAGTTGAGGCAGGAATGTACGAAGCAGAGCGAATTGGCGAATTCCATACCGT
>DATNQH010000351.1:0-2011 GCA_036704105.1 Leptolyngbyaceae cyanobacterium
AACGTCCTGGTGGTCCGGTGAGATTCAGCTTAGAGCAGATTCTTCAATTATTTGCGATTGCTTGCGAGAAGCCAGAACACTACGGGCGACCGGTTAGGAGCCTTACAAAAATAACTTGAATAACTAAACAAACTTTCTCGGCACAATCCGATAGTTCCATTCCCCATGAAATCGACACCGCTGAATCGCGATGGCGCTGAACTGTTCATCGGTGACTTGAATGCCTGTGGGATAAAGATTGCGATCAATCTGGGCATGAACCTCTAAACCTGCTTGTGTCGTGGTGTTGCCAATTAAGTTAACGCTCTTTCATCACTTTAAGCAGAAGAAAATAGGAACATCCTATCTGATGTAGGTGTTAGAATTGCGCCAGGGAAGTAATTCATTAGAGCAATGAGTCGAGAAAACCCTAAAGATAAGTGAGGAATGGGAAACACTTTGAGCCAGTGTTTTATTAAATTGAAAAAGATAAAAGGTTGGATAACTAAGCGCAAATTGTTGAGGGTATTTTTCCAACCACTACCCTGATCCCACTGGGCATGGGAGTCAAATCTTTTTACTATTGGAGCTATTGAATCATCTAGCTTAGAAGTTGGAGCCGGATTAAGGGGATTGGTATGAAGGCTTACCATTAAGTAGGCGCTCATCACTACTTCCCACCACTTTTGAATCTGGGAGTAATCAGTCATCCGAAAATCTGCCCATCCAAGTTCGTCTTTGCTTTGCTTTAATCCGTACTCAACCCAATTTCTTAACCCATACAAGTTGCCGACTTGTTTATATTTAACTTTAGGTACTTTTGTCATAATGTAGCAAGTTGAGTTTGGCGGCAGAGTAGTTGGGTCGGTCGTAATTATCCAGTACTGAACTAAACCACGTCGGCCAAAAATTATTTCTTGAATCCAGCGGACTTCGGTTCTACCATCAGAAAAAACGCGGTCGAATTTTCTCCACTTATTCCACCTAGCCCTTTCCCCAGGTTGTAGCCAGACTACATGATTACTACGAATTGCTACAACAGAACAAAGTCCAAGTGACTCTAATATCTTGATGAAATTATCCTGGCTTTCTCCATAAAAGCTGTCTGCTAAAACCAGCTTAAATTTTATCCCAGTTTCTTTTAATTGACGAATTATTCCAGCGGCTATTTGAGGCTTACTACGGTAATTATCTCCTTTTTCCAACCGCTCCAGCGGCTTATAAACTTCAGCAAGTAATGGAAACGTTATCCCCTCAAATACTCCATAAGCAGTTACCGCTACTATACCATTTTCCACTTTTCCTAAATTTCCAATATACTGCCGTTTCACATATGCTGTCTTTTTTCCTTTTTTCCTATCCCCTGTATCATCAATAATTAAGACAATTTCTCGCTCACCTAACATTTTTAGAATTATTCTGATTCTTTCTGTCATCAAGTCCGCTGCTAGCCAAGGTGATTCTGTTAAAAAATGATGCAGAGATTGTTCATTATCCAATCCAACTACTCTGGCTATTGCAGGTAGTGACTTGCGTTTGATGTCTGAAATCATCCCTAAATGAAGATGCTTAAAAGCTTCAAAACTCCTAACCTGTGGAAACAGGCTTTGATAGGCAGCACAGTATTCATCTACAAAATTTACTGAAGGCGTTGGTAATCTGGGTTCTAACATAGACTGATTGAGATAGATAGATGGTTTCCCAGTTCCAAACTCTGTTCTAATTGTTTCTATCAGATGGCAGAGATACCGCTAGACGTGCGAGAGTGGGCGTGTCCACACTGCGGCACTCACCATGATAGAGATGATAACGCAGTTATCAACATTAGAGCAGAGGGTATCAGAATGCTAAAGGCGGAAGGTTCAGCCGTCTCTGCTGTAGGAGGGGAGATAAGACCAAAGATGGGGCGAAAGTCTCATTTGAGGCACTCGCCTATGAGTACAGAAGCCCAAACCTCAGCCTAGCGGGTTTGGGTAGTTCACTCCAGTAACGTTCGCCTTGAATACCAAGCATGAATAAGTAGATTCTGAAA
>DATNQH010000352.1:0-13480 GCA_036704105.1 Leptolyngbyaceae cyanobacterium
TAGTTGCCTTTCATGAATGTCACGTATGGGTTGAAGAACTCATCAAATCCATTCGCAATAAGCAGGCATTTTATCGCAAAGGCTTAAGAGCTATGGCTCTTATACAGCAAGCACTTTAGCTAGCTCGTCGCCCCCTCAAGGTTTTAGCACTCGCTTTAGTTCCACAAAAAAGGGTAAAGGATTGGGTAAGTGATGAACAAGACTATTAGAAATAAATATATCGAACTGTTCGTCTTGGTAAGGTAGTTGCTTAGCATCCACCACTTGCAGCATAATCTTGTCTTGCAAGCCAGCTTTTTCGACATTCTCAGAGCCAATTTTTAACATATTTTCCGCTAGGTCAATACCCCAAATTTGCCACTGCGATCGCAATTGACAAAGTATAATTGGAATCCGAGCCGTACCAGTACCAGCATCGAGAACTTTTGCCACTTCTTGCGGGCACAACTCACTCACTCGTTGGGCAAAAGTAGTGTTTACCTCCAAAAAGTCCATCGCATCGTAATCAACAGCCTCTTCCCAAGAGTCCATCACTTCTGGTTCCAGCACTCTTTGCATTGATAAATCTCCTTATCATCAGCGATTAGCTAAATTACTGCGGGGCGATCGCGCTTGTGGATCTCGTATTTCGCTAAAATTGGAAAGTTTGCTGGTATTACACGCGATCGCCATGTCTAGCGAAGATCAACTTAGCCTCTTTGAAGCCTCGACTGTCTCTGAACGAGCAACGTTGTCTCAACCAGAGTTAATTCCTACAAGTGCCAAAATTCCCATTCCTTCTGGTACTTATCCCAGTATGGTAGAACTGGCACAGCATTGTAATCAGTGCCATCGCTGTGGCTTAGGAGACACTCGCACTCATGCTGTGGTTGGACGCGGCCATCTCCAAGCACCCATCATGATTGTGGGAGAAGCACCAGGGCAAAACGAAGATGAAACTGGGTTGCCATTTGTGGGGAAAGCAGGGCAGCTGTTGGAGAAAATCTTAGCTTCTGTAAAACTAGATACAGAAAAAGATGTATATATCTGCAATATCAACAAATGCCGCCCACCGAACAACCGCGTTCCTACCACTGATGAAGTGGAGGCTTGCAAACCTTACCTTTTAGAGCAAATTCGCCTAGTTGATCCAAAAATTATTCTTTTTACTGGTGCAACTGCGGTTAAAGGTTTAACTGGGGATAAGCGAGGGATTACAAAAATTCGCGGTACTTGGATCGAGTGGGAAGGGCGTTTATGTATGCCAATTCTTCACCCTGCCTATTTGCTACGCAACCCTTCCCGCGAACAAGGTAGTCCCAAATGGTTGATGTGGCAAGATATTCAAGCGGTACGTGCGAAGTTAGATGAAATACGCACTCAAAGTGAGGGGTAAGGAGTTAGCAGAAATATATTTTTGGCCCACCCCTAAACTCTTACACAATACTTACACAACACTTCTAAAGTTCATTTCAACAACTTAAAAAATCCAATACCATCAACTTCACTTGGGATCTTAAGTTTCCTCATAACTTTACCAAGTATTTTGTTGCTATACATTTTAACTATTGTATTGCCATATATCTTGACTATTGCTTTATCCTTGAATTCCAGCTTTATATCTTGAAGTGCTTTATTTACTTCTTCCCAACTAACAGCATCATGAAAAGCAATACAACCTCCATCATTGAGTAGATTAAGAGCTATTGCAAAGTTTTTCATCGCTGCTTCATATGAATGGTCGCCATCAATAAAAATAAAGTCAAATTTTTTTGACCAATTTTCATCAATTATTTCTCTTGTATTTAACAATCGATCTACAAAATTTCTGTCTTGTTTTGGTTCATAGTGTTCATAATCATAGTAAGCATATTCGTTACTGTATTCTCCAAAAAAACCAGATATTATTTCCAAGCGGTTTGGATAGAATTTTGAATTGTATCTTTCGACAAACCAACGGGGATTGTCAAAAATTCGGTGACGAATATTTGGGTCAATCGCAGTAACCTTCGCATTCCATGAACTAGAAACTTCAAGCAACCATCGCGTGGAAAAACCTAAAAAGCTTCCTATTTCTAGAATGGTAGATGGTTTGTATTTGTAGAGTAAATTCTTAAGAAGATATGCATCAGTGAACTTTAGGCTTCAATTTGTTGCATGAGCTAATCTATCCTCCATCGGATAGCTCATCTCCTGGTTAGCGATTAAGTTTATTAATTCATCTCTATTTTTTTTAAATAGATTTGAACTAGCTGAATCAAACACTGAAGCAACCATGCTGATTCTCCTTACTTATTCTTATTTTTAAAAAACCTTCTAGCAGCTAACGCTAGCACTTGTAAACAGTAACAAGGATTTCTGTAAAGTCATAATTGTGACATTTCAATTACCTCATTTCAATTAGCTAAAATCTGCTCATAAGGTTTATTAATTCTAAAGTGTGCTACTCAATTCTAGGCATAGTTCCATATCAAAACGTATTCTCCAACGTCAATTTTGTAACAAAATTAGGTTAATTAGAAATCAATTGATAAGTTTTTTTGTTTTAAGTAAATATAATTTTTAATAAATTATATTTGCTTATACCAACGCTGGCATTTTTAAATTAACTCTCTAACGCCTATTTATACTTTCGGCTTGACAATCTCTTAACCAAGCATTAATTGCTTGAGCAATAATACCGTTACTAGTTTCTTGTGGAGGTGTGGGCGGCTTCTTCGCAGGATAACCACCAATTTGGGAAAACATTGTTGCTAAACGCCAACCGCTTGGAGTTTTGGTTAAAAACACCCAATTGAATTGTTGCAATTCGATCGCTTTTCCTTTGGTGTACTGTCGCTCTAAGGTAGTGAAAAACACCTGCTGAACTTGAGAATCAGTTGGTTGCGATTTTGAGGTATATGCACCGGGTCCCAGCGTCAGAGGCTCAAACTCTGGTCGTCCTGCCAAAATTACATAACTGTAAACATCACTGCTTCTGCTAAGTCGGCGGGCGCGTTGACTGGCGCGATTAGCATAGCCAGGTAAAGCTTGCAGCAACCCGGTTGTTAATGTCTTAATATCTTGAGCTTGGCAACTGCGAGATTTAGCGGTGGGGGTTGTTAGGGGTGAGTTCGTTGTAGGGGCGGGTTTATCTAAGTTATCTATTGTCTTATAGGAGTATCTGTTAAACCCGCCCGTACTTTGTTGGTTCATAGGGATGTTTGGTAAACCCGCCCGTACAGGTGTGAGCAAGAGGCAAGAGGTAAGAGGTAAGAGGATCGATGCAAGAGGCAAGAGGCGAGAGGCAATAAATTTATCTTGGTTGCACCTTTGCACCTCTGCTTCTGTCTTTCTCTTGTCTCCTAAATTGTCTCCAGGCGGGTTTGTCAGCCTACCTGTAACCTTGCTAAGATCTCGGTTAAACCCGCCCCTACTGTCTTGTGATTTCATAAAACAGCAGCTAGCTCATCACAGATTCGGTTCCAGGCTGATTCAGGATCGGAAGCAGCAGTAATGGGACGACCGATGACGAGATAATCTGCTCCGGCTTTAATTGCTTGTGCTGGGGTGAGCGATCGCTTTTGATCTCCCGCTTCTGCCCAATTCGGTCGCACTCCTGGACAAACAAGCAAAAACTCATCCCCACAAGTCTGCCTTAGTTGTTCCACTTCTTGCGGCGAACACACTGCTCCATCTAATCCAGATTCTTGAGCTAATAGCGCCATTTGTAAAGCATATTCTGGTAACTCTAGGGGAATTTTTAGATCGAAGGCAAGCTGCCTAGATGAAATACTTGTCAGCAGCGTAATTGCAATTAACTTAGGTGGTGAAACTCCCGCTTCCGTCGCCCCTTCCCGCGCAGCTTTTGACGCTAAAGTTAAAGCATCTCTACCTGCTGCTGCATGAATAGTAAGTAAATCGACATTATATCTGGCTGCTGCACGACTCGCCCCGCCGACAGTATTAGGGATATCGTGAAGTTTTAGATCCAGAAATATTTGCTTTTGCCTTTGCTTGAGCGTGGTCACAATTCCAGCCCCACTGCTGACAAATAGCTCTAAACCAACCTTCCAAAAAGTAACTTGGGGCAGTTTCTCGACGAGGGCGATCGCTTCTGCTTCGGTCGGCACATCTAAAGGAACAATAATTCGATCTGTGATTGACATTTATTAGGGACTGGGGGCTAGGGAAGAGTAATGGGTAATGATGAATGCTGAATGCAGCAATGCTAAAATTCTTTCAATTCATAATTCATAATTTTTACCCGACTACCAATTACCAGGAAAGACGTAGCAGTGCTACGTCTCTACGTAACTAATCGAACAAACTTGTTTTTCCCGACTTGTAGAACTTTTCCTTCCAGTTCGTCTGGTGAATTGAAGCTAATATCTACAGAGTTCAAGCGATCGCCATCGAGTCTGACTGCTCCTCCTTGAATCTGCCGCCGTGCCTCTGAGCTAGTTTGACACAAACCACTTGCACTGAGAATATAAAACAATTTTGCCGGAAATTTTACCTGAGATAAGGAAAATTCTGGTACAGAAGATGTATCTTTTGTGTTTCCCTGAATTAGGGACACAGCTGCTTGCTGGGCTTTTTGTGCTGCTTCCTTGCCGTGATATTGGGAAACAATATCGAGTCCGAGCAGTTTTTGGCGATCGCGTGGCTGTTCCGGCAACCCATCTAAAGGCAAATTTGTCAATAGCTCAAAGTAATCCATTAATAGGCGATCGGGAATCTTCTCCAACTTGGAATACATCGACAGCGGATCTTCCGATACACCGACATAATTTCCCAACGACTTGGACATCTTCTGTGTGCCGTCCGTACCGATCAAAATTGGTAGCAGCAGCCCAAACTGAGGTTTTTGTCCAAAATGTTTTTGCAGATCTCGCCCCACAGCAATGTTAAATTTCTGATCAGTACCGCCCAGCTCGACATTTGCTTGCACAGCCACAGAATCATAACCCTGCATCAACGGGTAGAGGAACTCATGCAAATAAATTGGATTTTCCTTTTCGTAGCGCTCGGCAAATCCTTCCTTCGCCAGCATTTGCCCTACAGTCATCGTGGCTAGCAACTCCAGAGTTTTGGCTAAATCCAGCTTTGATAGCCACTCTGAGTTGTAGCGTACTTCCAACCTACCAGGCGTGTCAAAATCCAAAATCGGACGCACTTGATCTAGATAATTTTGGGCATTTTCAGCCACCATTTCCTCAGTCAGTTGGCGGCGCACTTCTGATTTACCTGTCGGATCGCCAATTCTAGCGGTAAAATCACCAATAATTAGCACCGCTGTATGACCTGCATCTTGAAACGTTCGCAGTTTTCGCACTGGGATACTATGACCGAGGTGAATGTCCGCCCCAGTGGGGTCAATTCCTAGCTTGACACGCAAAGGTCGGTTTGTAGTTTCAAGCAGATATTCTAGGTTCTCAGATGGATTGTTAGAATCATGCCGATCTGGAAAAATCTCACTGACACCACGACGCAACTCTTTTAAACTAGGCTTATTTGTGGCAGTACCAGAAACTAAATTTTGCTTTAAGGAAGTTAAATTAGTTACACTCACCGAATCTACTCAATCATTTAATTATCAGACTACTATAGTGACAAAATTATCCGCCAATTTTTGCGATCGTAATCAAATTAATGCCCTAAGCTACAAGTCAGGAGTGAAATCGCCGTGTCGTCAATAGTTCAAAAAAAACATTCGGAAGACTCATCACCTGGCTGGGAGTTTTTTAGAGGAGTTGCTCAGGTAACAGGCGGTACTCTACTAACAGTCACCATGTTATCTAGTGCCATTGTAGCTGGGGGACTGGTTGGCTTAGCAGTTAGCTTCCGCAACTTGCCGGATGTGACAGTTTTACGTAATTATATTCCTTCAGAAACAACATACATTTACGACATTAAAGGCAAAATACTTGCCAGCATTCACGGTGAAGCTAACCGCGAAGTTGTACCTTTAGATAAAATTTCGCCAGACATGAAACGAGCTGTGATGGCGATCGAAGATAGCCATTTTTATTATCATCACGGGATAAATTTTAGTAGTGTCGGTCGTGCCGTGTTGGTTAACTGGCAACGAGGCTCGGTTGCTGAAGGCGGATCGACTCTTACCATGCAGTTGGTAAAAAACATTTTTCTGTCGCAACAGCGCAAGTTCAGCCGTAAAGTCGCAGAAGCAGTATTGGCAATTCGGTTAGAGCAAATTCTGACCAAAGATCAAATTTTGGAAATGTACCTCAATCAAGTTTATTGGGGTCATAACAACTATGGTGTTCAAACAGCAGCTCGTACTTATTTCGGTAAGCCTGCGGCAAATTTAAACTTAGCTGAGTCAGCCATGATGGCTGGGATGATTCAAGCCCCAACCAGCTACAGTCCGTTTGTCAACCTGAAACTGGCAAAACAGCGACAAGAAATTGTTTTGGCTAGGATGCGAGAACTAGGATGGATTACACCCCAACAAGAAGCCGCAGCTAGACAAGAAAAAATTAAACTGGGGAAAATTCAATCATTTCAAGCCAGCACCATGCCGTATGTCACCAATGCAGCTGCACAGGAATTAGAGCAGCGATATGGTTTGGATGCGGTGCTAAAAGGTGGAATGCGGGTGCAAACTACTGTTGACACCAAAATGCAACGCATTGCAGAAGAAACTGTAACTCAGTGGCATAATACCATCCGCAGACAAGGAGTAAGAGCCGATCAAATGGCTCTAGTGGCTGTCGATCCGCGCACGCATTTCATTAAGGCGCTGGTAGGTGGTGTTGATTATAAGAAAAGTCAATTCAACCGCGCGACTCAAGCCCACCGTCAGCCCGGATCTTCATTTAAGCCATTTGTATACTATGCTGCTTTTGCCTCTGGGAAGTTTACGCCAGACTCAGCGATAGTCGATGCCCCAGTCAGCTATCGAATTCCTGGGGGAATCTGGACACCCAAAAACTACGATAGTTCCTTTGGTGGTTCAATGACAGTTCGCCACGCCTTGGAAGTATCTCGCAACATTCCAGCCGTGAAAATTGGTAGTGCTGTGGGGCTAAATAAAGTAATTGAAACTTGTCGTATCCTTGGTATCAATAGTCCAATGGAACCAGTGCCTTCTTTACCTTTGGGGGCAATTGGTGTAACTCCATTGGAAATGGCAAGCGCCTTTGCTACGATCGCCAATTATGGTTGGCAGTCTCCGCCTACAGTAATCGTCCGCGTCACCGATAGTAGTGGCAATGTCCTAGTAGACAATACTCCTAAACCTCGATTAGTACTTGAGCCTTGGGCAGCTGCGTCACTGACAAATGTCATGCAAGGTGTGATTAATAACGGTACTGGTAAAGCCGCACAAATCGGTCGCCAAGCCGCTGGGAAGACGGGAACCACATCCTCAGAACGGGATATTTGGTTTGTCGGTTACGTGCCTCAATTAGCAACTGCTGTCTGGGTAGGAAATGATAATTATGCAACTGTAGGGAAAGGTTCTACAGGCGGTGTATTCGTCGCTCCTATCTGGCGCGCTTTCATGCAGCAAGCTTTGAAAGACGTTCCAGTGCAATACTTCAAACCAGCTTCTAAGTTTGATCGCCCCAAATAAAGGATGAATTATGAATGCTGAATGCTTAATTATGAATTAAGCATTCAGCATTCAGCATTCATTAGAGTTGTTTCTCCAACTCTGCTTTCATGCGTTCCAAAGTGGAGTGCATTTGGTCAAACATTTGTTGGGGAGTGATGCCAAACTGATTCAGTTGCGTTCTTAGCTGTTCTACAGTCATTTGTGCCATGAAATCTTCCGACAGTTCAAACCGCTTCATAAAAATGCGGTAACGATCCATCATTGCTTCCATTTGCTCAATAAACAGCTTTTTGCCTTCACGGTCAAATTTACCGTAGTTATTTCCCAGTTGGATCAGAGCTTGATAATCTTCAAACAGTTGTTTAGCTTCTTGCTGAACTATATCAGAGTCAAAAAATCCCATAGCAGTTTAGTTAAACTGAGTGGCGACACTCAGAGGATTTATAATTACATCTACTATCATTCTAATATTAGACATTAAGTTGTATAAGATTTCTGTTGTTAAGGCAGATATCACCAAGATAACAATACTCAATTAGATACAGAGCATTCTTTTAACGGTTAGAGTGTGGGGTAGCCAGTGAGTAAAGCGATCCTTCCCGACTTGAGACAAGGAGCGTTGTAGTGTAAGTGGCAAATGATGAGTCGGTAATGGCTACTAGCTAGATAATTACGAATTACAGCTGTCGCGCTTGAGTGCGAGGTTTCCTCGCCATTGAATCAGCTACGAATTACTGTGTGGAGTTGCCATCTCGTATGTTGAATAAACTGAAAAGTCGAAAAATTGCCGCTAGTTTGGCTTTTGCGGGAACTATTTTACCAAGCCCAATAGCGGGATTACATAAGTTTTATCTGGGACAACCTTGGTGGGGTTTACTTTATATGCTGCTATCGTGGACACCAATTCCGCGTGTTGCTAGCGCGATTGAAGGCTTTTGGTATTTGTCTCAAGACAGTGATGAATTTGACAGCAATTTTAACCTAGAACCAGGAGTAGAGCCTAATTTTACGCCTCTACCAAATCGCACGGTGGCTGTAGCGTCCAATCCGGTAAGCGCGATCGCGCAAGCATTGCGTGAATTGGATGACTTACGCGAGGATGGGTTGATTTCAGAATACGAATTTGAGCAAAAACGCCGCCAACTGCTAGATAGAATTAGATAAATGCTGAATGCTGAATGCTGAATTTGTCATTTCGGCTTTTCACTCCTACGTCGCCACTCGAAATGTTGAATTGGCTTCAGTTACAGAACCTCCGCAACCGACTGTTGAACGATCCCTATTACCGATTGCAATCTTTGGAAGAAGTTGCAGTTGCAGCGGCGATAGGTATCCAAATTGATGTGAATCAAGCTACTGTAGATGATTGGTTGAGACTACCAGGATTATCGATCCACCAAGCGCGATCGCTGGTTGAACTTTGTCGTTCTGGCGTGCAGTTTTACTGTCTTGAGGATATCGCAGCGGCTTTGAATTTACCATTGCAGCGACTCAAGCCTTTAGAGCCAATACTTAAATTTTGTTACTACGACGATCATGTCTCTCCTAATCCAAGGATAAACCTTAATACTGCATCAGTGGAAACGTTAGCGCGAATTCCAGCAATAAATCTGGCTTTAGCTGAAGCGATCGTGGAAAATCGCTCTTTAGGTGGACGCTACCGCAATTTAGTTGATTTCCAGCGGCGGCTATCCCTACCCGGTAATCTGATTACGCAATTGATGCATTATTTGTGTTTTTGATCTGTGTAGAGACGTTATATATAACGTCTCTAAATTAAACTGACCCGATGCGCTCAAAAGGCCAAAAACGAAATATAGCACGACCGATGATATTCTGTTTTGGCAAAAAGCCCCAGATATGGGAATCGTTGCTGTCGTTGCGGTTGTCTCCCATCACAAAGAATTCTGCTTCTGGAACTTTGACTGAGACTAATTGATAATCTGGAGGTTCGGCAATATAATCTTCCGACAGTGGGCGATCGTTTATATAAACCTTGCCATTGTTAACTCTAACAAGATCGCCAGGCTTGCCAATAATGCGCTTGATGAATACTTGGTCTTTTCTATACCCCAAACTTTGCAGTTGTTCGGGGGGTTCAAAGACTACAATATCCCCTGTCTTTGGTGGGTGAAAATGGTAGGAAACTTTTTCAACAACCAAGCGATCGCCCGTGTGTAAGGTTGGTATCATCGAGTCCGAGGGGATGTAGCGCGGCTCTGCTATAAAGATGCGGATTAGAATAGCCAAAATCAAGGCGATCGCTACTAGGCGAATATTTTCCTGTTGCGATCGCCATATCCCCAGCCACCCAGGCGCTGCTGGTGCGTTCGTTTCAAGGGGTGATGCTGGCGTATCGGTTTCCTTAGATGTCATATATTTCAATTCCTGAAGCGGGATTCATACAAGTAAACCCCCATCTACTCATAACTGCACCTCGCTAATTCTAAACCTTTGTTTGAAGCTAGGAAATAAGCTCTTAAATCAATTCTGCTTCTGCAAATACAAGTCTTGGTGTTAGTTCCTAGCCTGGAAGGAGTGAATATGCTACATATTTTTCTGGTAATGCCAGAAATTCTTGTAAGGTAAGTTTAGTGCCTGAACTAACCATAAGCAGCTAACTCTCGGTGTGGATGGCTAATAGCCCTATCGTACACAAAGCCAATTTTAAATGTTTTACACCCCAACTCAAGATCTTTACCTTACCTGTACTGAATTTCTCGAACAAAGCCCTCAACAAAGGCTGCTGATACTCAAGCAACTAGGTTTAGCCCGTTACGCTGATTTTTTAACTCAAATGCCCTTGAATCAGGCAAATATAGCCTGTGTGATGCATTTTTTCAGTCATCCGAGCCGGGTTAAATTTCCTATTCTCAAAGGAGCAGATTTATCCAGTTTAGTTTTAGATGGCGTTAATTTGATTCGTGGCGACTTATCTGAGGCTTCTTTATGCGCAAGCAATCTCATCAATGCAGATTTAATCTTTGCAAATTTTACTAAAGCCGATTTAAGAAAAGCAAATTTGAGCGGTGCAACTTTAAATGAGACAATTTGGACAGGTACTCTGGTAGAGCAGTGTAAGTTGGGAACAGGGATTGGATTAACGCCAGAGCAGCGTAGAGACTTGAAACTTCGCGGTGCTATGTTTGATGAGCATTTGTAATTTTACCTAACCCCCTGCCCCCTTCCCACCTCTCCAAAGCTCTCCTTTCAGGAGAATATCAGCTGATGTCCCCCTGGAAGGGGGGACTCTAGGGGGAAGCGGGAGTATTGTCACTTTGAAAAAATCTTTTATGGGACTAGCTAATCTGACTCAGGCTCAATTCAACGCCTGGGTAATTCAAGCTCTAGCTCATATTCAGGGTGGACAACTACCAGATTACATCCCAATGCTAGCCCAGGCTAATCCTAACTGGTTTGCTGTACAAATCCAAACGGTTGACGATCGCATTCTTACAGCAGGTGATGTTACTCTATCGTTTGGGCTGATGAGTGCGATCAAGCCATTCGTGTTGCTATGTCTGTTAGAACAGCTAGGGACAAAGATAGTATTTTCTCATGTGGGAATGTTACCTTCTGACGCGCCTTTCAATTCCCTGACTCAATTAGAAGCAGATGGCGGTTTTCCACGCAACCCGATGATTAATAGTGGTGCGATCGCTCTTGCCTCTATGTTACCAGGTTCAGATGCACCCTCAAGGTGCGAATACCTACGCCAGTGGCTGAATCAAAGTGCTAATTGCCATCTTTTTTTAGATGAGTTGATGCTCAATTCTGTGCGTTCTTTACCTAACGAACGCAATCAATCCATTACTAAGTTACTAGCTGCATCTGGCTATGTGACAGCAGCAGAAATTGCTTTAGATACCTATAATCATATCTGCTGTCTATCTGGAACTGTAGTTGATTTAGCTCGGTTGGGAATGCTGCTAGTTCAAAATAATCAAGTTATATCACCACAAAATCGTCGCACAGTCAATGCCATTATGACTTCTTGCGGCTTGTACCAAGCATCTGCACAATTTGCAGTCGAGGTAGGATTGCCAACTAAATCAGGTGTAAGTGGAGCAATTTTATCTATAATACCGAGTCAAGGAGTTATTGCTTGTTACAGTCCAGCTTTAGACGAGGCTGGTAACTCCAAGGCTAGTTTATTTTTAGTGCAACAACTGGCGCAGGAACTTAATTTGAGCGTGTTTGGTTGATTCATAGATAATTTTTTTAACGCAGAGATACCAGTAGAGTAGGCAACGCCCACCCTACGTTCTACAATAAATTCGCTATTAATTATCTCAATTCTTCCATGAAAAGTTTCGTAATACCCCAAAAATTCATGTTACTTGGTTCGGGAGAACTGGGCAAAGAATTTGTAATTGCTGCTAAACGCCTTGGTAATTATGTAATTGCTGTTGATCGCTATGCCAATGCTCCAGCAATGCAAGTTGCTGACTGCTCTGAAGTTATTTCTATGCTAAATGCTGATGATTTAGAAACTGTAATTCAAAAACATAAACCAAACTTTATTATACCAGAAATTGAAGCAATTAAAACAGAAAAGTTAATTGAATTTGAGCAGAAAGGAATTACAGTTATTCCTACTGCAAAAGCGACGAATTATACAATGAACCGTGACAGAATTAGGGAGCTTGCCCATAAAGAGTTAGGAATTAGAACAGCTAAGTATGCTTATGCAACAAGCTTGAATGAATTGATAGCAGCTTCTGAAAATATAGGCTTTCCAAATGTGGTGAAACCAGTGATGTCATCCTCTGGAAAAGGCCAATCTATTGTACATAGTCCAGACGAAGTTGAAAAAGCTTGGAATTATGCAATTGAAGGTTCAAGGGGTGATAGTCAAAAGATTATTGTCGAAGAGTTTATTAACTTTGAAACAGAGATTACTTTACTGACAATTAAGCAGTGGAATGCACCGACAATTTTCTGTTTGCCAATTGGGCATCGTCAGGAGAGAGGGGATTATCAAGAGTCTTGGCAACCAGCAGAAATAGCAGATAAATTTGTCTTGGAAGCTGAGGCGATCGCTACTAAAGTTACTGATGCTTTAGGTGGAGCCGGAATTTTTGGCGTAGAGTTTTTTGTTACTAAAAACGAAGTGATTTTTTCAGAACTATCACCCCGTCCTCACGACACAGGAATGGTAACATTAATTTCCCAAAACTTCAATGAATTTGAACTGCATTTACGAGTAGTTTTAGGCTTACCTATTCCCAAAATAGAACAACTTGGCTCGTCAGCTAGTGCTGTAATTTTAGCAGATAAATATGCAAATTCTATTTCTTATGAAGGTGTGGCAGATGCTTTATCAGAACCAGATGTTGATGTGAGGTTATTTGGAAAGCCTGATTCTCGACCTTTCCGTAGAATGGGAGTAGCCTTAGCTAAAGGTATAAATGTCCAACAAGCAAGAGAAAAAGCTACTAAAGCTGCAAGTACAATTAAAATTATTGGTCAATAGCTTAACTGTGGAAACATTAATTTGATTTTGAGGTAACAGGGGCAAGTAAGGTTTAATTTGCCCCACAGAATCACACACAATTATCTTGTGTTGTAACTAAGACTGATAGAGTTGGGGTGATATTTAACTTGGTAAAATTGCAGCGTCTACGGGAAGATGAAATCTGAGGATAGGTTAATAACATCTGGTACAATAGCAAGCAATTCGTTACCTAAGTAAATTCCGGTATCTAAAACATTAGGATCGCCAAACGCACTACCGCCATAATAAAGGCCGTAGGAAGAGGCATTGCTAGCATATGCTTGAATTTTGTCACCTTCTAACCAGGGCTATTTCATTCTCTAAGTTAGAATAGCCCTGTAGTGAGTAGCTGATATTGAACCCATGCAGCAACCAGCAATTTTGGAAGCCTTTGCAGAATTATCAGATTCTCGGCAGGCATCAGGTAGAAGACATTCACTACC